>JBLHKZ010000019.1:0-37630 GCA_047618185.1 Limisphaerales bacterium | reverse complement strand
CGCATCTTTGCCTTAATGGTGAAAACGCGAATTCCGGCTTCGACTGTCTTTTCGCGTTTATTCCGCTTCTTTGCCCCTTCGGCCGACCCCGCTGCTCCTGCGCTCACACACGTTGCTGCGCGCGCGGCAACCGCGCCTTGCAGGCAAAGCGCGCTCGCGATCAAAACCGCAATTAATTGAATTTTCATACTGGCTGATTTCATGGACCGTCCGCGTTGGACGATCCGAAGTGTCGTTAATTCGATTCGGATCTTGTCCAAAACCGAACTTCGAAGGCGCGCTTGGCAGCCGTCGAAGCATAACTATACTCGGTCTCGCCCGATCCTATTCAATGAGCCTGCCCAAATATTTCATTAGCTGCGACTGGGGGACCTCGTCCTTTCGGCTGCGATTGGTCGCGTTCGAGGGCGCGCGTGTGGAAGCCGAACTTTGCGAAGACGTCGGAATTCGATCGCTTCACGATGGTTTGCCGGATGACGCGGGAGCCGACGAACGCGAGGCCGCATTCTCCGGGTTTCTCGGGGAGAGAATTGATCGGCTATTGGCTGATGCGTCGCTTGAGGTGGAGGTCAGGCATGGGGTTCTCTCAGGCATGGCTTCGTCTACGATCGGTTGGCGGGAACTTCCCTACGCGCGTGCTCCCTTGCCGGTTGACGGATCGACGATCGGCTTTGAACGCATTCCCTTTTCCACCGAATCGGGCCGCGAGTTTGAGTTGTTCCTCATCTCAGGCGCGCGCACGGATACGGACATAATCCGCGGCGAGGAGACTGAAGCATTGGGAGTCTACAATGATCCGCGTTTCGAGCGGCATGCTCGTGGTTCACTGATGATTTTGCCGGGCACGCACAGTAAACATGTCCTGACCGACGGCAGGTGCATAGTCGGCTGGCGGACGTTCCTCACTGGGGAACTCTTCGAGGCGCTGACTGAACACACAATTCTTCGCCAAACAACAACTGTTTTGGGCTCGGAGAACGCCTCCGGCTCCGTGGTAGATTCGAGCTTTAAGGAAGGCGTGGCTGAAGGGGGCCAGAACGGAACAGAAGCGGCGCTTTTCCAGGCACGCACTCGCGGCGTCCTGGGCGGCGCAAAGTCTGAGGAGAATCGTGCATTTCTCAGCGGCGTCCTCATCGGCTCTGAACTTCGCCACGCTCGTGAGTTGGCCGGTGGACGACCGATTCTGCTGACCGGCGCCTCGGATATTCGTGAGCGTTATCACTCAGCTTTGCAGGTTCTCGACGATCCTTTGATGCCCGCCCAGAGAAACGTGATCGTCGATCTCCCCGATGGCTCCGCCGCGATTCAGGGGCACTCATTTCTGTTGAAACGATGGCTCGGCGCGAACAACACTGACCCCGTATGAGTGATACTTTTTCACACGAGCGATTTCAACGCCTGCCGCTGGTCGGCATCCTGCGCGGCTTTCGCGCGGAACAAATCGAGCCGACCGTCGCTGCCTGCCTAGCGGGCGGGCTGACGAGCCTGGAGATCACCATGAACACCGAGGGCGCCGACGATCAGATTCGGTCGGCGATCAGGGCGGCTGCGGGACGCATGAATATCGGCGCTGGAACGGTCACCTCGCGTGAACGTCTGGAAAGCGCGCTAGAGGCGGGGGCGTCATTCATCGTGACCCCGGCCGTGATCCCCGCCGTCATCAAGCGTTGCCGCGAACTGGATGTGCCGGTGATCCCCGGTGCCTTAACACCGACCGAGGTCTGGCAGGCCTGGGATGCGGGCGCGACGATGGTAAAACTTTTCCCGGCCGATCTCGGCGGCCCGGGCTACATCAAGGCGCTCAAAGGCCCGTATCCGGAGATCAAGATTATGGCCACCGGCGGCGTTTCACTCGACACGATCGACGGTTATCTCGAAGCGGGCGCGGATGGATTCGGTCTGGGAGGTCCCTTGTTCAAGAAAGACAAGATCGACTCCGAAGATTGGCGGTGGATTGAAGATCAGATTCGGCGGCATCGAGAAATCTACGAGGCGTTTCAAGCCGTCTCGGATTAGCTTCCGTATTTCTTTAAGAACAAGAATTTGTGGGTAATGCACAGGATCGGGGTGTGTTCGCCCGAGCTTGCGGTTGACTCAGTGTCTGTCCCCACCCGCTTCCGATGACGCACGACGCGGACTGGAGTTGACTTCCGGGCGTGACAAGCGGCGTTCGCCGCGCAAATCATCCCGCGCGAATGTTTCCGGCTTTTCTGACAACCATACTGTTCTCGTTCTCGGCGGTGACCGGCACGAGAACAGCGAAGTTCTTCGGCGCCACCGAGGGCAACTTCTGGCGGCTTTGTGTCGCGGCGTTGGCGTTGTCCTTTTATGCGCATACGGTTGGACAGGGCATCGCCGGCCCGGGCTTTAGCATTCTGTTCATCAGCGGCTGCATCGGATTCGGCGGCGATATCGCGCTGTTTCAGGGTTACATGCGCATTGGCTCGCGGCTGACGATCCTGATCGTTCAATGCCTTGCCGCGCCTTTTGCGGCGATCACCGAATGGGTCTGGCTGGGTAACGCATTGTCGGCAACCGAGATCCTGTTCGGTCTGGTCATCCTCTCGGGCGTGGGGCTCGCTCTGGCTCCGGCCGAACACCTGAATATCAATCGCAGAAAGCTCACGATCGGCATCGCGTTCTGCCTCTTTGCCGCGTATTGCCAGGGCTTTGGCGCGGTGCTCAGCCGCAAGGCCTATGATGTGATCAATGACGCCGGCGGTCATATCGACGGCATCACCACGGCCTACCAGCGCATTCTTGGCGGCATTCTGATCACCGGTATCTTTCTGCTGTTCGTGCGTCGCCGTGAGATTGCCGATCGACTGGGCGGCGGCAGCTCGGAATACCGGGGCAAGGCGGCCGCCAAACGCGATGTGTGGAAAAAGGGCTGGCTCTGGATGACTGTCAACGGTCTCTCCGGCCCCGCGCTGGGGGTCAGCTGCTATCAGTGGGCTCTGCTCACCAAGGGAACCGGGGTCGTGCTGCCGATCGTCGCGATGACGCCGTTGGTCGTCATCCCCCTGGCGCGAATCTTCGAGGGCGAACGCCCGACAAAACGCTCATTGCTCGGAGGCTTGATTGCGGTTGTCGGAGCTGTCGGGCTCACCATGTCGACCCTTTGAAGATTCTTCTGCGTGAGACGAATGCGAGTCGTCGGTTCCGGCGGCTTGATCGCGACGATTCAGTAATCGGTGCCAGTAGATCACGCAGAAGGGTCCAAACAGAAGGGCTGAAAGGACGCCGGCCCCAATGATAACGCTCAGTCTGGGCGCTGTCGGCCCAAAGCTGCCGCTTCGTAAAACCTCGCCTATCGCGAACTCTTTCAAGAACGGCATGTAGTTGTTGTACGGCCCGACCGAGGCATTGCAGTGGGGGCAGAACCAGGCCGTGCTTTCCTGCGGGGTGAAGCACCGATGACATAGATCCGTGGCGTCGTCCTCCTGAATCGAACGCTCCACATCTGAATTCCAGGGATCCGGTGTCGGTTCTCCTCGAACAAGCCACGCTCGTAGGGATGGCCAGCCAAAATTGAAAAATAACGTGAGGACTAGGACGGTGAGACCGAGGGTCAGCAAACCGTCAAGGAGTTGTTCAGTGGCGGGGAGAGAGTGTTGATCAAGACCTACGTCGTACATGGTAAATTCCTTTCCGACATTTCTCGCAAACTGATGAGCCCGGTTGGGCCGTGGCGACCCTGAATCGGACTGCAACGACAACCGTACGCCGATTGTCGCCGAGATCAAGTTCGCAATGACAGCGGGCCGGCCTTGCCCCATGACGGTAGGGACGCGCTGGTGCACGTCCGGGCGTCGGAGATTCCAATAAACGATCCTGTTCTTTGAGCGTTTAACAACAGGCTCAGGACGCGCAGCAGCGCATCCCTGCCACGATTGTCCGCTCTTGGTCCGCAAGGCGGCTGCCGGTGTTCCTATTTTTGAACTGCGTCCCCCCGGCCTGGTTACTTTGCTATCAGCGTCTCGTTGGACCAGAATTGCCCCTCGTCGTTCTTGATAAAAATTCGGATAAACAACGGCTTGCCGGCGCTGGCGTCGGTAAGTGTGATCCGGTTCGCGCCTTCCCTGGGGTTGGAAAGGTTTATTTTCTTTTCCCAGCGTTCGGTAAAAGTCAGTCCTTCCTTGCCGCCCCAATAGACCGTGACGCTCGGATTGCTCCCGGCGTTCTTGAGGTTGAAAGACACCGTCGCGCGGGATCCACTCCGCGAGGCTCTTACCGACGCAATTTTACTCGGAACGCTCAGCAGCGGTTTTACGGCGTCGGGTTTCATGAAGTCCGGCAGGGGAGCGCGGGCTGCGCCAACGGCGGTGACGTGCTTTGACTTCGCCGCCTTGCGGAACTCCCAGCCGCCGGTTTCCATGTAGAATCGGCCGTCGTCAGTCAGCCCTCGGTCCGTGTAGGTGAGTCCGGTTTTCTTGTCCACGTCGCCGTTGGTCATTTGGTCCAGCGCGCTCCAGCGTCCCTTGGAATCCATCACCCAGCCGCGATAGCGCATCTGGCGAACGTAGGGGCCCGTGCGTTGGCGGGGCGGCGGTCCCGGGACTTCGACGAAACTTCCGACCCAAAGCGATTTAAGCGGCCGGCCTTTGTTGTATTTTTTGCCCGCGCCAAACAGCCGCCAGCGTTTCTCATCCGAGGCGTAAAAGTAGGAGAAGTAGGTGTCGTATTTGTCGCCCGGCTCGACCCGCAAGGCGATGGCCTGACGTTGGCCCTGTCGATCTTTCAAGGGCTCCCATCCGCGAATCTTTACGCCCGTGCCCTCGTGGCCAAAGCCGCTGAACTTCGCGTCGGGATCTCCAATCGCGATCAAGTGGGAGAGCTGCTCAATCGGCGGCTCCTCCTTCCCGCGCCCAAAGGACCAAAGCGAGAAATTGAATCCGGTGTTTACGATGCCGTTGGCTTTCCAGGTGGGGCCGTAATATCCGAAGGGCGTGGTAATCGGGCTGTAGAAGCCGAGCGAGCCGGGCGCGGCGTCCATCTCCATCACCCAAAGCCGAATGTCGTCGCGAGCCTTGGAGCTGCTGAATCGGGTGTGCGCCGCGGCCGGACGCCAGCGTTTGCGGAGGACGGCCGCGTTCTGAATCGCGGCGCCCGACAAGCGAATCCAATGTAGCTTGGCGTTGGTCTTGTCGGGACTGATCTTCTCGAGGCGAAGAACCTGTAGGCCTTTTGCAGACGCCTGGATTTGAAGTTGGACCGCGTCGTCGGCCTTGAATTCCCGCGTGGTTCCGTTTCCCAGAGTCAGCGAGAATCGATCGTTCGGGGCCGCGTCGCTCATGCGGATCTCCACGTCGATCCTGCCCGGCGTTTCCAGCCAAAGCCCCCACTCCGTCTGGTCTCCCGGGTCCCAACCCGCGATGTGTTCAAACGATTTGCCGCCGTTCAAATTGCCGACGTCCGGAACGATTCCCGTTCCCGCCGCGGTGAGTCCGAGGCGGGGGAAGAACGATTCGTTGGGCGTGAGAATGAGTCGCCCGTCCCGCGTGCGTTGGGCCATGTGGACGACGCCGGGTTTGCTCGCGGCCCCAATCCATTGAACCGGCGCGGAGAGCTGCCCGGATGTTGCGGACAAGGATTGTGCTTCGGCGGCTGGCGACAA
The DNA here is from genome assembly GCA_047618185.1 of Limisphaerales bacterium. Lineage (GTDB taxonomy): Bacteria > Verrucomicrobiota > Verrucomicrobiia > Limisphaerales > JAYPEY01 > JAYPEY01. The sequence continues at coordinate 32,013 of JBLHKZ010000019.1, read as the reverse complement.
GAGGCCGACGGCCGCGGTGAGCGCGGTAAACGTTGTTAGGGTTTTCATAATGCAGTCGTTTTGGAGGCGAGGAGCGCGATCAACCAATCTTTAGTTCGTCCCGAACTTCGACAAAAGCCTCTACGGCTTTCTCAAGATCCGGGCGGGTATGCGCCGCGGAGATCTGCGTTCGAATGCGGGCCTTGCCTTTGGGCACTACCGGAAACGAAAAGCCGATGACATACACCCCCTTTTTCAACATCGCATCAGCGAAACGCGAGGCCAGCGCCGCGTCGCCCAGCATGATCGGGGCGATGGGATGACTTCCCGGAAGGATGTCGAATTGCCGCGCGGTCATGGCGTCGCGAAAGTAACGGGTATTCTCTTCCAAACGGTCTCGAAGGGTCGTTGATTCGGACAGCCGCTCGATCACTTTCAACGAGGCGCCTGCGATCGCCGGAGCCAGGGTGTTGGAGAAAAGATATGGACGCGAACGCTGCCGCAGCAGATCGATGATCTCGCGTCGTCCGCTGGTGTAGCCGCCGCTGGCGCCGCCGAGGGCCTTGCCCAGTGTTCCAGTCAGGATGTCGACGCGATCCATCACGCCGCAATGTTCGTGCGTTCCGCGGCCGGTCTTGCCCATAAAGCCAACGGCGTGGGAATCGTCGACCATCACCAACGCGCCATATTTGTCGGCGAGGTCGCAAATGGCGGCCAGATTCGCGATGTAGCCATCCATTGAAAACACGCCGTCAGTGGCGATCAATTTGTGCCGCGCGTCGCTGGCCTCCTTCAGCCGGGCCTCGAGATCCGCCATGTCGTTGTTCTTGTAGCGCAGGCGTTGCGCCTTGCAGAGGCGGACGCCATCGATGATCGACGCGTGATTCAATTCATCGCTGATGATCGCGTCCTCGGGGCCGAGCAGGGTTTCGAACAAGCCGCCGTTGGCGTCGAAGCAGGAGCCATAGAGGATGGTGTCATCCGTGCCGAGGAAGGAGCTGAGCGCGGCCTCGAGTTGCTTGTGAACGCCTTGTGTGCCGCAGATAAACCGCACGCTCGCCAGACCGTAGCCCCAGTCGTCGATCGCCTGTTTCGCGGCCTCGGCGATGGAGGGATCTTGCGCGAGTCCAAGATAGTTGTTGGCGCAAAAATTGAGGACCGGCTGGCCATCGGCCACACGAATGGTCGTTCCCTGCGGTGTCATGATGACCCGCTCATCCTTAAAGGTTCCCGCCGCGCGAATATCCGCCAACTGCCGGGCGATGTGTTGTTGAAAGGCTTCAGTCATGGCGTCAGTTCCAGTTGAGGATCACCTTGCCGGACTGGCCGGAATTCATCACTTCAAAACCTTTTTCAAAATCGGGATAATCGAATCGATGGGTGATGACAGGATTCAGATCGAGCCCGCTTTGCAGCATCACGGTCATCTTGTACCAGGTCTCGTACATCTCGCGTCCGTAAATGCCCTTAATGGTCAGCATGTTGAAAACAACCTTGTTCCAGTCGATGGCGAAGGGCTCGGACGGGATGCCCAGCATCGCGATTTTTCCGCCGTGGCACATGCTGTCGATCATATCGCGGAAGGCGGCGGGATTGCCGGACATCTCGAGGCCGACGTCGAAACCTTCGGCCATGCCCAGTTCCTTTTGGGCCTCCTTGAGGCTGCCCTGGTTGACGTTCAATGCCTGAGTCACTCCCATCTTCCTGGCCAGGTCGAGCCGGTACTCGTTTACGTCCGTGATGACGACGTGGCGCGCGCCTGCGTGCTTCACGATGGCGGCTGCCATGATGCCGATGGGTCCCGCGCCGGTGATCAGGACGTCCTCGCCCAGGACGGGAAAGGACAGCGCGGTATGGGCGGCGTTGCCGAATGGATCGAAGATCGACGCGACGTCCTGATCGATGTTCGAATCGTGATGCCAGACGTTGGTCATGGGCAGGGCGAGGTATTCAGCAAAGGCGCCCGGACGATTCACTCCGACGCCGACGGTGTGGGCGCAAAGGTGACGCCTGCCGGCGAGGCAGTTGCGGCAGCGCCCGCAAACCACATGCCCTTCGCCGCTGACGATCTCGCCGGGGAAGAAGTCGGTCACATTCGAGCCGGTCTCGACGACCTCTCCCACGAATTCATGGCCGACCACCATGGGCACGGGAATCGTCTTCTGAGCCCAGGCGTCCCAGTTGTAGATGTGCAGATCCGTGCCGCAGATCCCGGTTTTGTGCACGCGGATCAACACGTCATTCAATCCGGGGGCCGGCTTCTCGACGTCCTCCAACCAGAGTCCGGGGGTCGATTCTTTCTTTACGAGCGCTTTCATTGAGACTTGTTCTTTGTGATTCTAAAATCCATTATTTCGGAATTGATGTCCTGTATATTAGAAATAAGATTCTGATATGCAAGAAAAGTTTCCAGTATAATGAACAAGCGATCAACGTCAGGAAAACGAGCCGGCTGCGGAGCGCCAGTCAAGCCGCCGTCCCCGGCGGAAGCGATCAATCGTCATTTGGGCGTTCGGGTGAAAGAACTGCGCGCAGAGCGCAAATGGTCGTTGGAATCGCTGGCCACGGCGAGCGGCGTCAGCCGTTCGATGCTGAGTCAGATCGAGCGGGAACAGGCCAACCCCACGCTAGCCGTGACCCTGCGGATCGCGCAGGCCTTCGGCATGAATCTCGGCGAGTTGGTGGAAATGCCCGACGCGACGCCCTCCCTCAATGTGATTCGCGCGGACGATCGGACCTTTCACTACCGATCGGATGAGTCTTGCCGCATTCGCACATTGTCGCCCTTGAATTTGGAGAAAGACGTGGAGTTCTACGAGGTGCAGCTCAAGGCGGGCGGGGCCTTGAAAAGCTCGGCGCACTTCGAGGGCACCCGGGAATTCCTGACGGTGCAGAAGGGGCAGATTCGAGTGGAGTCCGGCGATGAGAGCAACGTGTTGAGTCCGGGCGATTCGGCCAGCTACAAGGCCGACGTGCCGCACGCCATCATCAACGCCGGTCGCGGCGAGGCGGTCATCTTCCTCGTGGATATCTATCCCTGATTGACGTCGGATTGAACGAATTCCACTTTCGCGAGCCGTTGAATCGCTTCCTCGTCCAATCGAGTCACGCGGGAGCCCTCGAATACGGTGGCGCCGATCCGTTCGTAGAACTTGATGCCCAGAGCATTCTGCGCGGCGACCGACCATTCGATTCGTCCCGCTCCGGTCTCGATGCAGATCTGTGACAGGCGCTTCATCAGGGCTTCTCCGATTCGCCTGCCGCGGAGGGGCTCGCGAACGAACAGATCGTCCAGCCAGATTCCCGGTCGCGCCAGAAAAGTGGAGTAGTGGCTGTGGTAGGTCGCCATCCCGGCGTTCTTACCGTCAATTTCCGCAAGGATGACCGAGGCCGCGGGCGCTTCAGAAAAGAGCGTCTCCAGCAATCACGCTCGCAATTTCGTTCGCGCCGGCGGCGGTTGGGGCGCCCGGCGATGCTCGCGCCGCGTCTCCACCTTTCACCGAGGCCGAGTTGGTAAAACGTGTGCGCTCCCTGAACGAGGCCTACTTCAATGATTTCCGTCATCCGGAAACTCACGTGCTCTACGGCGCGCGGTTGTCGACGAAAGCGCGATGGACTTCACCGGCTGACGTGTTGGCTGAGAATCCGCATCCCTGGGGCTACGGTTCGCGCATCGCCGACACCGCGCTTCATTCCGGGCATGTGCTGGTCGCGCTGCTCGACGCTCACGACGCGCGGCCCGATCCTTTTCTTCGGGAGAATATTGCCAGGACCTTTGCCGCGCTGAGATTCATCGGCTCGTTGCCGGAGACGCATCCGAAGCCAGGCAAGCCGGCGTTGGCGGGACTCGTGCCGCGCGGTCCGCATCCGGACGATCCGGCGGCCTGGTTTGACGACTCGTCGATGGATCAACACACGACCTACATCATCAGTCTGGCCCGCTACGCAAATTCGCCGCACGCGACGGAGGAAGAGAAGGCATGGATTCGACAATCGTTGGAAAAGGTCGGGCGACGCCTGGAGAAGCATGGCTGGTCGATCAAGCGCGCCGACGGCGTGACGCAGGCTCACGTGGGATTCTCCTGGAAGGGATTCATTTCCCAACATGCGTCGATTTTGCTGCCCGCAGTTTACGCGCTCTATCGTGGGACGGGAAATGAGCATTGGCTGGAAACCTACGAGTCGTTCAGAACGGAGAAGGAAGGTCGACGCTGGCAGCTGTTGCATGCGGGGAGTCACATCAAGATCAACGGCCACCCGATCTACGCGAACCAGCGCTCTGTTCTCTGCGTCAGGGCGTGAGGCCTGATTGTTTGAGCTCCGATTGAAACGCGCGGAGTTCCGCAGCGAATGCCTTTGGATCGAAGTCGTGAGAAGATTGGGAGAGCTTGAAGATTTGGTTGATGTGGGGCTCGAGTACTTTTGTTTTTTTGGCGTCGAGTGAGGCGACCAGGCGGTCGATTGCGAGGGCGAGTCTTTCGGCTCGGCGGGCGTGGGTGGCTAGCTTTTGACGGCGTGTTTCGAAGTCGCCGGCTACGCTTGCTAGGCGATTTAGGCAAAGGAGGGTGAGGTCGTCGCTCCATTCGATTTGGGCGGCGTCTCGGGCGATGGCGTCGGCGATCTTGATGGCCTGGCTTGCTTTTGAGGCTTCCATGGGAAGCTGTTTGGGGTCGGTGATGTCAGGGTCGATTTGTCCCAGGTTTCGGAACAACCACTCGAGGGCGGTTTGGCTTTCGACGGCGCTGCGGGACTGTGGCTTGTCTGTTGTCGCTGCCGCGCTTAGTTCGCGGAGGGCGACGGCCTGACCGACGAACCAGGCCTGGGCGCCGTTGTAGGACCCTTGTTCCCGCCAATGGCGGGGTTCGGCCAGGGTTTGGCCGTCGAGTTCGAAGAGGAGTTCGGGGTGGCCGGCGGCGAGGAGGGGAGCGTCGAGGTTTTGATGGCAGGCGACGCAGGCGTTGGCGCGGCTGTAGAGGTTGCGTAGGTCGCGTTGGCCGGCGGCGACTCGGCGCTGATGGCTGTAGTCGGTTCGCGTGTGGCTGCGAATCCAGGACTCGGCGGCTCCGTGACAGGATTCGCAGGACACGCCGTCGCGGGGATCGAGCTTATAGTGGTCGGAGCCGGTGGGATCGGGTTTGGAGGGCAATCCGGTCAGGGGGGCGTGACAAGCGACGCAGCTCGGGGCGGTCGTCGCGTCATTTTTCGTCGCGCCACGTGATTCCAGCGCGCGGATGATTTGTTCGCTTCGTGCGGTGGTGAGGGTGGCGTAGGAGCCGGAGTGGAAATCGCGTTTGGACCAGATGTGGAATTGATGTCGGGCATCGCCGGCGCCGCCGTGGCAAAGGGATGTGGCGCAGGTTTGCGGCCCGAGGAAATGGGGTTCGGCGGCGTGGAGGGGAAGGCTGAAGGCGAGGGTGGCTGCGAATGCGATGAGAAGGACTGTGGTTAAGAATGAGTGTACGCTTCTTTCGGGCCAGCAACATACTCGTCGCAGTCGACATTCTGAAAAACCGACGCACGGTTTATTGAGTGCAATTATCGAGAATTTCCTTGGCTTTTTCATGAAATATCACCAATAAGGCGCAGGTCAGTTTGACAAGTACACTGAACGTGAAATAGACCGTTCGGGAGAGAATTGCAATAGGTTAGCTGCGGTGGACGTTTCGATGGGGAACTATATTGGCATTGGCTTCGGTGTTGCGCTGCTGGTTTTTCTGGCGTTTCAGTTTGGGTTGTTCCTGGTTTCAGGGATTAAACGCACGCGTCATGAGGCTTCGCAGCGCGCGTTGGCGCGTGAACAGCTCGAGCTTCAGATCCGCATTGCGAAGGCGCAGTTGGCCGAGATCGAAGGCGCGCGCTTTGCTTGGACTGGGTATCGCAAGTTGGTGGTCTACCGCAAACAGCAGGTGTGCGACGGGGTGTTTGCTTTTTATATGCGGGCGCACGACGGCCGGCCGTTGTCGCCTTTCAAACCCGGACAGTTTCTCACCTTTCGGCTTAATATTCTGGGATGCGCCAAACCGATCGTGCGGTGCTACTCGCTTTCCAGCTCGCCGGCGGACACCAGCAATTATCGGGTGACCATCAAGTTTGAGCCGCCGCCGCCGAAGAAGCCGGATGCGCCGCCCGGTCTCGCCTCGGGCTTTTTCTGCAACAAGGTTCGCGAGGGCTACATTCTCGACGCAAAGGCGCCGGCCGGAAAATTCTTTCTGGATCAGGACAAGATGACGCCGGTTGTGCTGCTCGCGGGCGGGGTGGGGATTACGCCGATGCTGAGCATGGCGCATGCGATCAAGGAGCGGGACACCGGCCGTGAAGTGTGGTTCATCGTCGGCGTTCGAAGCGGCCAGGAGCTCATTCACAGCGACGAGTTGGCCGCGCTGGCGGAACAGCCGAACATGCAGGTGCGGATTTGCTTCAGCAAACCGGGAGAGTCGGACGAGCAAGGCCGCGACTATCATCATGAAGGGCGGGTGACGCCCGACTTGATGAAGGAGATTCTGCCCTCGAAGAATTTTGAATTCTATCTCTGCGGCAATGGCTCTTTTATGAACAGTCTGCATGAGGCTCTGGAGATCTGGGGCGTGCCCGAGGAGAAGATTCATTTCGAGGCGTTTGGTCCGGCCACGGTGAAACGCAAGGCGGAGACGAACTTCATCAAGAAGCAAACCGCGATGTTGACGAAGCAGGAGGCCGAGAAACAGGCGCCCAAGGTCACCTTGAACCGGAGTAGCGCCACGCATGATTGGGGAGGTCTAACGACCAGCCTGCTCGAGTTTATCCAGGAAAAGGGCGGAGAGGTGGAGTCGGGCTGCTGCGCCGGAAGTTGCGGCAGTTGCGTGGTCGCCATCAAATCGGGCGAGATCGAGTACATCCAGGATCCGGATTCCCCGCCGGAGGAAGGCACCTGCCTGACCTGCATCAGCATTCCCAAAACCGACGTTGTGCTGGACGCGTGATATGAGCGAGCCACTCCAGGAATCGACGGCGATCGATCTGCTAAGCGTTGCGCAATTTGACGTCGACGCCTCTTCGATTCTGGACGAGCCCCTGACGGACGAGCAGCTCGACCAGCTGTTGAAGATCGACCCCTTCCGGGACATGAAAGAGGCGAATTTTCCTCGCCGATCGCCCCTGCGGGAGTTGCTCCGCCACGAGACGCGCCTGCGGCGATTTAAGCGGGGCGATCTGATCGTGCGGGCCGGAGATTATGGGGAATCCGCTTTCATGGTCGTCAGCGGGTCGTTGCGAGTGGTGGTGGATGAGGGTTTGCCCGATTCCTTGTTGGGCCGTTTCAAACCGAAAAAGAAGGGAATTTTTGAGTCAATCGCTCAGCTCTGGAGAAACAGCAAGCATCCCGAAACGCGCAGCCAGAATGAATTGGAGCACGGGGAGAACGATGAACTGAACCGGGCTGGGCGCACGCGGAAAGGCGGACTCAAGGACGTCGGGAAGATCATTGAGGATCACAAGACGGTCACTCTTCGGCAGCAGGGAGATTTCGTGGGCGAAATCGCGGCGCTGAGTCGGGTGCCGCGCACCGCGACGGTTTTCGTGGAGGAGCCTGACACGTTGTTGCTGGAGTTTCGCTGGCAGGGGCTTCGCGACCTGCTCAAGTTTGACGTCGGTCTGCGCGGTTACATCGACGAGATCTACCGTCGGAACGCCTTGTCCACGCAGATGCGCAAGGTCCCGATGTTTGATCATTTGGATGAAGCGCAGATGGGCAAGGTGATGGAGGCGACCGAGTTCTCCACGTATGGAAATTACCAATGGTCGGGCGACTACAAGCGGATGGCCCGCCAGGGCGATGTGCGTCCGGAGCAGGAGCCGGTCGTCGTCGAAGAGGGCGAATTTGCGCGCGGCATTTATCTCATCCGATCGGGCTTTGCCCGTCTGAGCAAAAAATACGGCAAAGGTCGCCGGACGCTGGATTACCTCGGAACCGGCAAAGTCCACGGCTGGGACGAGGTCGTCCACAATTGGCGCTCGCCCGAGGCGCCGGTCCCCTATCGGTATTCGCTCAGCGCGGCGGGCTACGCCCACGTGCTGTTTGTGCCGGCCGCCGTCATTGAGGAATTCGTCCTACCGACGCTGCCCGAGGAGGGTTTTCCCGACCTCGTTCCCATTGCGACGGATCGGCCGGACGAGGGCTTGCCCGAGGACGGGCCGACCGATAGCCCGCGAATCGGCGCCGACATGATGGAGTTTCTCGCCGAGAATCGGTTTTTCAACGGGACGGCGGCGATGGTGATCAATCTGGATCGGTGCACCGGCTGTGACGACTGCGTGCGTGCCTGCGCTACGACGCACGACAATAATCCGCGATTTTTACGGCGCGGTCCGTCCCATGGAGGCGTCATGGTGGCCAACGCCTGCATGCATTGCGTCGATCCCGTTTGCCTTATCGGCTGCCCGACGGGAGCCATTCATCGGCGCGTCGGCGGCGGTCAGGTGGTGATCAACCAGACGAGCTGCATCGGCTGCAATTTCTGCGCGAATAATTGTCCCTATGAAGCGATCCGCATGGTCGAGGTTCGCGATCGATCCGGGGCACTGGCGGAGGACGCGGAAAAGAAGCCGATCGGGCGGGCGACGAAGTGTGATTTGTGCGTGGAGCAGCACAACGGTCCCGCCTGCGAGCGGGCCTGTCCGCACAGCGCCCTCAAGCGGCTCGATCTGACGGAGTTGGACGAGTTCGCCGGCTGGCTTGACCGATGAGAACGCTGCTTGCCAATCGCATCAAATGCGTTGTCGCCCTGCTGGTGAGTTCGGGCGCGGCGACGGTGTTGCATTTCGCATGGGGGCGGGATCAGGATCGCTGGGACTATATGACCGGCTGGACGCTGTTGGCGCTGATGCTCGTCCTCGCTGCGTTCAGCGCGCGCAAGAGGCTGTCTTTTTTGAGTTTTTTCAGCGCGGCGGCCTGGCTCCAGTTCCATCTCTATGCAGGCTGTTTCGCAGCGCTGCTTTTTGTGATTCACATTCAATTTCGCTGGCCGATCGGTTGGTTTGAGGTTGGGTTGACGGGGTTCTACGCCGTCGTCACGGTCAGCGGAATCGTGGGGATCTTCCTCTCCCGCGTCTTTGCCAAGCGCATGGGCGCTCGCGGAGGCGATGTGTTGTTCGAGCAGGTTCCGGCCATTCGTCGCCGCCTCCGCGAAGAGGCCGAAAGTCTGGCTGTGGGATCGGTGGAAAAGGCCGAGTCGGGAACCCTGGCCGATTTCTATGCGCGGGAGCTGCATGACTTTTTCTCCCGGCATCGCAATTCCTGGGCGCACCTGATTGAGCTTCGCAGTCCGCTTAACAACCTGCAGGAAAAGATCAGTGAACTGGAGCGCTTCCTGGATACGGATGAATTGGAGATCCTCAAACGCATCGATAAGCTAGTGAAGCAGAAGGACGGCCTCGATTATCAATACACCCTCCAATGGGCGCTGCGGCTCTGGCTGTTTGTCCACATTCCCTTCACTTGGGGTTTGCTGATCTGGTCCTTTGCCCACGTCGTGTTGGTGTATGGATTTTCCGGAGGCGTGGGCGTCGATTAAGTAAGGCAGTGTGAATCTGATTCGCCGATGAGAGACAGACTTGAAGCCCCGGATTTCGACGCCGATCAATACGATCGACCGAACGCCGCGTGGGTCTGTGGCCGGGCCTGCGAAGGGCGGACCTGTCCGGGCGGTCCTTCGCCCGAGGGGGACTGTCGCGCCACGGGTGAATGTCGCCCGGCGCTGAAGAAATCCAAGAAGACTGGCAGCGAGCGGTGGGTTTGCAATCGTCCCGCCCGTCAGGGAGGACATTGTGAAGCCGGCCCGTCGTCCGAGGGCGTCTGCGGCTGCCCCATACCACCGTGTCAACCCGCGCGCAGCCTGCGAAGCAAGCGCGGGTTGTGGAGTTTTTGGGTCGCCGTTTCTAGCGCGATTGTGTTGCTGGCGATGTTCAGCGATCCCTTTGCGTGGGATTTTATCAGTCCGGGCGAGGTTTCCACCTATCACAACGGGCCCGCGTTCGCGAACATGGCCGGGGTCAACTCCGAGCAGGAGGGATGCGCCGCCTGTCATGTCGCCGCGGATGGCGGACCTGCCACTTGGCTGGTTGCGGCGACGGTCAGCGACAAGCGCTCCCGGGCGGGTTTCGGCTCGGCGGGTCCCGATCACCATCGATTTACGTCCATCGATTCGTCGTGCCTTCGCTGTCATTTGGGACACGATTTTCATCATCCCGCGGCGCCAGCCAGGGTTTCCTGCAGCGGCTGTCACAAGGAGCATCAGGGCGGAGGACGCATGCCGTCGCCGACCGACAGTCAATGCGCGGAATGTCACAACAATCCAGCGGCCATGCTGGCAGCGGCCGCGAACGCGAAGGCAATCGATTCCGAGCAATTTGCCTATCGCCATTTCAAGGGAGCCACCCCGTTTAAGGCTCCCCGCACGGCGGTTGGAAATACCAATGTCTTTGCCAGTTTTTCAGTGGGCCATCCGGAGTTTCAGATTCATCGCGAGAGTCTCAAAGAACTCAATACCTTGCGCTTCAATCATCAGGCTCATCGGACGGGCCTGCGCTGCGACGACTGCCATTCGCCGGATCCTTCCGGTGTTCATCACCTCCCGATTTCGTTTGAGCAGCACTGTCAGAAATGCCATTCCCTCCAGTTCGATCAGGCGAATCCCAAGCTTCGCCTTCCCCATGGAAATCCCGAATTCCTGCGGGCGTTTCTCAATAGCTTGCCAAAGCAATACGAGGATCTCGCGAAGCAATCAGGTCTCACCGCAAAGCGTGAAATCGACGTCTTTGCGGACCGGCAATTGCTTCGTCTATGGGAGGAATTCGTGGACGTCGGGCAACTGGAGAAGGCTATCTTGTTAGCGCAGGGAAAATTTGACCGGGCGAAAGATTCTTCCCGGCACGATTACCAGGGCTGCGCCTACTGTCATAGCGTGACGAGGGGCGAAGACGGCATCGGGCGAATCACGCCGCCGCAAATCCCGGATCGCTGGCTGCTGAAAGGGCGTTTCAATCACGCGCGGCATTTGAACATCGATTGCGCTCAATGCCACCGGGTATCAGCCAGTCGGGATACTTCCGATATCAACATTCCGTCGAAGAAGTCCTGTGCGACCTGTCACAGTCCGGCCGGCGGAGTGCCTGAGACCTGTGCAACGTGTCACAATTTTCACACGGTGTCGGGAAGGATGATCCGATGAACCCGCCGCGGATCGCCCGGCGCTCCCGCCGAGCCTTACAATGCCGGATTGCGCGGGAATTTAACGAAGGGAAGCCGGACGCCTCGATGAATCGAGCGATCGGCGCGAATGGCCTCGGGCGGCGGAAACAAGGTGGCGCCGCTGGCCGCCACGATGTCGTCCTGATCGATGCCGTCGCCGCTCACTCCGATGGCTCCGATCAGGACGCCGTCGCGATACAACGGCACGCCGCCGGGGAAGATCGTGATGCCGTTGGGCAGGTTGGGATTGACCGCAGTTTCCGTCGTGATCGTCGCGCCGTTGAACGGATTGGTCAGGCTGACGGGCGTCGCGGTGATGATGGAGTAGCGCTCCTGCAATCCGCGAAACACTCCCGGTTGCGTCCCTTCGATGCCGGGCGGGAAAAGGCTTTGCGCCATGAAGCCGATCGCGCGGGTGGAAAATGCGCGGGTGTCGTTGGAAAAGAAAACGCAGGTGCGAGCCTTTTGAACGGCCACGTCCCAGCTGAATCGAGTGGCGTCGGGCGAGGTCCCGAAAGTGCCCAGCACCACGGGCGGAGCTCCCGCGACGTTGGGATTATTGACCACGCTGATGAACGCCTGCATTTGATTGCCGCGGGGCAGGCGAATGCCGGCGCGGGTCGTGCGGACGCGGTTGGCGGCGGCTTCAATGATGGCGGTGACCTCGGCGGCGGTCAGTCGCGCCACGCCGCCGGGCAGGGGCGCCGCGGAGGGGTCGGCGAGGATGGGTTGTCGGAGCTCGCCGGTGAGACCTCCCATTGTTGCGGCGGGATAGGAAATTCCGTTGAGCGTAAAGGGACTGCCAACGGGTGGGAATCCCGGGAAGGCCGCGCCGATCGTGCCGAGGGCGGAAACGGAGCCCAGTTCGGTGGAGGACGCCACGTAGGGCAGGCGAATGCCGTCGATGAAGATATGCGTTCCGAGGATCGCGGGCGACGGCTCAAACCCTATTTGCCCCGCGAGCGCGACGTCCTCATCGACGTCGGGTTGAAGAATGATCTCGGGTGTTATGTCGAGCGGTCCGTCGCCGTCGCCATCGACTCCGACGCCGCCGATCAGGACGCCGCCTTTGTAGAGAGGGACACCGCCCGGCGTTCCGCCGAGGCCGCCGGACACGGGGATGGGCGCGGCCGCGCCGTTGGTCCCGCTGGCGCCCAGGAGCACGCTGAAGGTCGAGGGGTCCTTGATGCGATTGACGTCGCTGAAGGCGAGGTTGGAGAAATTGACGCCGACCAGAGGGCCGGGGGGGCGGTTGTTGACGCCCGGCGGGAAGTTTTGCTGCACGATCATGGCCGCAGTGCGCGAGGTGAACGCGTGATCGTTGCTGCTCAGGAAGGCGCCCGCCGCCGCCTTGGAGATTGCGTTGGCGACTCGATTCGTGAACGCGGCCGTCGCCGGGGAGAGCCCGTCGACGGACCAGACGCCGAGCACATAGCCCTCGCGATCTACGACCGCCACGATGCTTCCCGACGAAATGGCCGCCGCCCGAGTGACGGCCTGCGCCACGACCGTCTCGACATCCGTGACCGTCATCTGCGCGCGGAGCGAGAGCGGGAGGAGCAGGGTAAGAATCCAAATCTGAAAAAAGCGTTTCACGGAGAACCTTATTTTTCGTCTGACCGGGCGGGCGAAAGCAAGCTGATTGTGGGCGACGGTGAGTCGGTGGGTGTCGTTCAAGACCAGGAACGTCGAGATAATCGACCCAAGGGATACCCACCCCTAACCCCTCTCAGGAGGGAAACTGCCTATGAGTCGCCGGTTCATCGGTTCGAATTTAAAAAGCACGGTGGGCGCTTATGAGTTTGCCCCCGCTGAGAAATTATCCTTGGCGTTCGCCCCGCCGCCCATCACTCCCGGCGCTGTGCCTGGCGGCGGCGCTGGCGCCGTTTATGGGGAACGCGGCCGAGTCCGTGGCGAACACGCCAACGGCCGAGTCCGTGGCGAACACGCCAACGGCCAAGCCAGCGCCAACGACGACTGACGGCCAATCGAAAGATCGCGATCATTTAAACAAACACCAGGAGGTTGCCGCCGGTTCGCCTCCTGCGGCGCCGTCCAAATTCAGTCCGGATCCGTCGGGCTTGAATGCCTTTCCCGAAGGCAGTCGATTCCGCGAGGTTCCACGCCGCCCAGTTCATCCGCGCGTCCGTGAGACCGGCCCGACTCCGCAGTCACCGGTTGAATTCAATCCGGACCCGGGCGGAATTTCCCGGCTGAAGATTCCACGAATGCCGCCGCCTCCCGGACCGTGGCGAATGCCGCGCGAGCGAGAGGCATCACCGGTTGCGCCGTCCAAGTTCAATCCCGACCCGGGCGTTCGCCCGGGAGAGGCCCGCGTCCTCGGGGCGGGCAAGATGCCGTTCGGATTGCAACCCACCTTTGGTCTGGATCCGCTCAAGCCCCCAGTCAACTTCCCGCGCGGCTCCTTGCGGAAATACGAACTGTCTCCCTCGCTGGAACGGCGCGCCACGCAGGAGGATGAGCCGCTGATTGAGGCTTTGCCGCGCAAGGGAATTCTCAGCGTCGAGCCGGAGTCCGCTCCGTTCGGAGGCGGGAGCTTGTTTGGGGAGGAGCCGCTCCCGCCGGGGCGGGCCCTGCCGCGCCGAAATACCCGCAGAAATCTCAGGGTGGAAACGCATTTTGAAAGCGGCGGATTGCATCCCGATCCCGACGCCAGCTATCCGCCCCATGCGAAGCCCAGGCCGAATCGGTATCGCGTTCCCTTCATGCCCTGGCGGCGCTACACCGGTGGATCCCTGACTGAGCAGCCCTTTGGACATCCCGACCCGGCGCTTTGGCATTGGTATCGTCAGAGCGTGCTCAAGGGCGACGTTCCGATCATCGGTCAGGATATATTTCTCAATCTGACCGCGTTCACTTCGACCGAGTTTGAGGCCAAGCGGGTTCCGACGCCGAGCATGATCAGCGCGGCCGTTCCGGGGCAGTCCGAGTTCTTCGGGCGCAGCGAGCAAATCTCGATTCAAAACAATCTGGCGTTCTCGGCGTTGCTGTTTCGTGGAGAGACTGCGTTCAAGCCGCTGGAGTGGGAAATTAAACTTACGCCGATCTATAACCTGAATTATCTCCAGTCGCGCGAGACCGGCATTGTTTCTCCCGATCCGCGCGGTTTCCTTGGCGGAGGGCCGGGAAACAACCTGACGCCGCCGGGCAATGGCTTTGTCGACAATCCCGTCGATATCGACACGCTGCTCGGTGGGCAATTGTTTAGCGACGTCGACTTGACCGGGACGCGCTCGACCGAGCGCACCAGGGATTTCTGGGCGCTGCAGGAAGCGTCGGTGGAGATTCATCTCAAGGACCTTTCCAGCAACTATGACTTCATCGCCTTTCGCGGCGGCAATCAGCTGTTCACCAGTGATTTTCGCGGATTCATTTTCAACGATATCAACCTGGGCTATCGTCTCTTTGGAAATTATTGGAACAATCGCATTCAGTATAATTTCGCGGGGTTCTCCATGCGGGAGAAGGACACCAATTCGGAATTGAACACCTTCGACGAACGTGGGCAGGAGGTCGTCATCGCCAATGTCTACTGGCAGGATTTCATCGTTAAGGGCTACACCGCGACGGCCAGCTTTCACGCCAATTTCGATGAGGGCGACATTCACTACGATCGCAACGGAGCCATCGTGCGCCCCGCGCCGCTCGGGACCGTCGCGCCGCATGACGTCGATGTTTACTACCTCGGCTGGGGCGGGGACGGGCATATCGGACGACTGAACATCAGCCATCAGTTCTACCAGGCGTTAGGGCGCGATGAGCTCAACGGCCTGGCCGGCCGACCGGTGGATATCAACGGCCAGTTCGCCGCTATGGAGCTGTCCTACGATCGCGACTGGATCCGCTACAAGGCATCCTTCATCTACGCTTCGGGCGACGCGGATACCGAGGACGGGACGGCCACGGGATTCGACACGATTCTCGATAATCCGAATTTCATCGGCGGCCCTTTCAGTTACTATCTGCGACAGGGATTTAACTTGGGCGGAACGGTGGTGAACTTTAAACAACGATCAAGCCTGATACCCAACCTGCGCACGAGTAAGACGCAGGGGCAGGCGAACTTTGTAAATCCCGGCCTCTATCTTTGGGGGCTCGGCGTGGAGATCGACGTGACGCCAAAACTGAAAAGCTTTATCAATGTGAACTACATCCGCATGGCCGAAAGTGATCCAGTCCGGACCGCGCTGTTGGTGGACAAGGTCGATCGCGAACTAGGGTGGGATTTTAGTCTGGGCTTCCAGTATCGCCCCATGTTGACGGACAACGTGATACTCTCGGCCGGCTTCGGCGCGTTCCTGCCCGGCCGCGGCTACAAAGATATTTACCGGCGCAATCCGAATCCCGTCCCCGGATTTCAACCGACATCCGACGCCGGCAAAGTGGACAGTTTTCTCTACAGCGGCCTGATCGCGTTAAACCTCGCCTACTGACTGACATGAAACGCAATACCTCCCATCCGCCTCGCGCGGCCATCGCGCAACCCGGCTTCATTCGACGGCTTCGCCCGTTCGTGACGCTTATTCTTTTCACCTCGTCCGTCTGCCTTGCCGCGGCTCAATCCGGCTACGGGCCGGCGATCGCGGCGCCAAAAGACACGAGCCCGGTCGTGGGCCTGGACTTTTTGAAGCCTAACCTTATTGATCAGTCGGAGTCTGACGCGCGGAGCAAGAGCGTTGGCTGCGTGGCCTGTCACAAGGGAATCGATTCTCACACCATGCACCTGTCGCCGAACGTGGTTCTGGGCTGCACGGATTGCCACGGAGGAAACGCCGCCGTCAATAACAACATGCGGATCGCCCACGTGCAGCCGCGCCATCCGGAGCTTTGGCCGAGTTCGGCGAATGCCAACACGTCGAACGTGGCGTTGAATCACGAGTCGGAGGCGTTCATTCGCTTTGTCAATCCCAGTGATCTTCGCGTCGCGGCGAAGACCTGCGGCCCGTGTCACCAGAATGAGGTCAAGAATGTCTCGCACAGCATGATGCGGCATGGGTCTCTGCTCTGGGGAGCCGCGCTCTACAACAACGGCTCCTCCCCCAGTAAGAATCCTCGCTTCGGCCAGGCTTATGGCTCCGACGGCGTGGCGTTGACGTTGACGAATCAGACGAAGGTCACGCTGGAAATGACCCGGGACTACGGCATTATTCCCTATCTCGATCCGCTCCCGAGATTTGCGCTCGGTCACCCCGGCAATATCCTGAGAATTTTCGAACGCGGCGGGGAGAAGCCGCTCCAACTCGGCGTCCCGAACACGAGCGAGCCGCCCGGAAAACCGTTTCGTCGACTTTCCGAACGCGGACTGGGGACGCTCAACCGAGTCGATCCCGTGATTCTGAATCTTCAGAAAACCCGCCTGCATGATCCCACGCTCGACTTCATGGGCAGCAACAATCGCCCCGGTGATTATCGCGCCAGCGGCTGCGCGTCCTGCCACGTCATCTACGCCAACGATCGGTCCCCCGCGAACTCCAGTTGGTACAGTAAGTACGGCCACCAGGGCCTGAGCTTCAGCGGCGACAAGATGATTCGAAAGGACGAGCGCGGCCATCCGATCAAACATGTCTTCACGCGCGCCATCCCCTCCAGCCAATGCATGAACTGCCACATGCATCAGGGCAATATGTTCGTGAATACCTACCTCGGCTACACTTGGTGGGATCAGGAAAGCGACGCCAAATTTCTCTATCCGAACCCGGAAAACCCGCTCGCCAACGATCCGCATTTTCTCAATGGCAGGGAGAAGAAGGCGTTTACGGAGCCCAAGCATCCGACCGACGAAGAGATGGTCGATGCGGTGGTGTCGAATCCGGAGGCCGCCGCCGCCCGGGGGCTTTGGGGTGATCTCGATTTCCTGGAGAAAGCCGCCGAGCTGAATCCAAAGTTGAAGCAAACTCAGCTTGCCGATTACCACGGCCACGGCTGGCTGTTTCGCGCCGTTTTCAAAAAAGACCGCCAGGGAAATCTGCGCGGCATTGAGGACCAACTGATAAAGCACGACGAGACCAACAAGTTCGCCAAGGCGGTGCATTTGAAGGATATCCACCTCGCCAAGGGCATGCAGTGCGTCGATTGCCACTTTGACACGGACGTGCACGGCGACGGGAATCTCTATGGCGAGGCGCGCGCGGCCACGAGCATTGAGTGCATTGACTGCCACGGCACGATCTCAAAACGCCCCACGCTGATGACCAGCGGCAACGGCGGCAAATACAACACCCAGGACAAGGGCGTCGATCTGAGCGTCACGGTCACGTCCTGGGGGCCGCGCTTTGAGTGGAAAGGGAAACGACTCTTTCAGCGATCGTCCCTGTCGCCGGACGTGCGCTGGGAGATCCCACAGACGAAGGACGTGATCGATCCCAAGCATCCTCGCTACAATGAAAAGGCCCGCTACGCCAAGACGCTACGGCGGGATGGCGATAACTGGGGCGACACGCCCGACGTGGACAACTGCGCCCGTGAACTCGCGCACGACAACTCCAACATCAGCTGCCAGATCTGCCACAGCTCCTGGGCGACCAGCTGCTTCGGCTGCCACCTGCCGATGAAGGCCAATCAGAAGACGCCCCTGAACAAGTTCGAAGGCATGACCACCCGAAATTTCACGTCCTATAATCCGCAAGTCGTGCGCGACGACGTCTTCCAACTCGGCATCGACGCCACCTATAAGAGCAATCGATTGGCGGTGATTCGTTCCTCCAGCGCGGTCGTGGTCGGTTCCCAGAACCAGAATCGCGAATGGGTGTATTCGCAGCAACAGACCGTCAGCGCCGAGGGCTATAGCGGACAGGCCTACAACCCCCATTTTCCCCACACGACCAGCGGACGCGGCACGACGAAGAATTGTTCCGATTGCCACATCTCTGCGCAGAATGACAACAACGCCTGGATGGCCTCGCTGCTCGGGCTGGGAACCGGGACGGTGAACTTCTTCGGACGGTACGCCTATGTCGGCGCCGGCAAGGGCGGACTCTACGGCGTGGTATGGACGGAGCGCGAGGAGCCGCAGGCCGCGATCGGAAGTCACCTGCACAAGTACGCCTATCCGGACCGGTATAAGACGCACTTGAAGAAGAAAACCAAACTGGAAGAGGCGCATCACCATCCCGCGGAGGAGATTCTCGATCTCACCCTGCGCGGGGAATACCTCTACACGGCCAACGGGAAGGGAGGCTTGCGCATCTTTGATGTCGCCAACATCGACAACAAGGCGTTCAGCGAACGCATCGTCACGGCTCCTTTTTCTCCCGCCGGTCAACGGATGTATGTGAAGACGGAGTTTGCGACGAGTGTGACGCTGCCGGGAACGCAGGCGGTCGATCCCTTGCGACTGCGGTCGACGAACAATTTCGAGCATCCGGAACACGGGCTGATCTACAACAATAACGAGGAGCAAAAGGTAAGTCTCATCTACGCCTGGGTCTTTGTGACTGATCTCGAGGAGGGGCTCGTCATGGCGACGGTTGGCACGTTGCTCGACGGCAATCCCAGGAACAACTTCATGAAAGAGGAGAAGGTGATTCGCTACAATCCCAAGGGGCAGCTGGACGGCGCGATGCACTCGCACATGGCCGGAACCAATTTGCTCGTCGTCGCGAAACGCGGCCTGTTCGTGCTGGGGCTCAGTAATGACGAATTAATCGAGCCGACGCTAAACGGAGAGCTGACCGGCGGCGAGTTCAAGAATCCCCGGGCGGTCGGCGTTCAATTCCGCTACGCCTTCGTGACCGACGAGGAGGGATTCAAAACGGTCGACATTACCGACCCTTCTAATCCGAAGTTCCTTCCCGATGCGACCGTGCCGCTCAAGAACGCGCAACGGTTCTATCTGGCTCGAAACATCGCTTATGTCGCCAATGGAGCCGAGGGCCTGGCGATCATCGACATCACCAATCCTGAGAAGCCGAAGAAGCCGGAAATGTTTAACGCGGGCGGACTTCTGAACGACACGCGCGCCGTACAGGTGGGATCCGTCAATGCGTCGATGTACGGCCTGGTGGCGGACGGCAAGAATGGCTTACGCGTCCTTCAACTGATTTCGCCGGAGAACGTGCCGGAATACATGGGGTTCATTCCGGTTCCGAAGCCGAAATTGATCGCAACCTATCCGACGAAAAAGCCCGCAGTCGCGGTGTCGCGGGGGCTGGATCGCGATCGCGTCGTGGACGAGAGCGGCAACCAGACGGTGGTGTTCGGGCGGCGTGGATCGCGGCCGTTCAATCTGAAGGAAATGGCGCGCTTCATTCGTCACGAAGGAGAGGAGGGCCGCGACGGAAAGATCTACAAGGTCGAAGACCTGATAGCCGAGGGATTTAAGGCTAAAGCGAAAAGCGGCGAAGCATTCAAGCCGCCGATTGAGCCGAAGACGGTCATCGAGTCGACGCAGTCCCGGCCGCAGTCCCATAGAATCATGCGGCGCGGGCGTTTCGATCGAGATAAATCAGCCACCGGAGGAAAGACGCAATGATTCAACGAAGGGAGCCGAACAATGCCAATAGGCTCGGTGGGGCGAAGCTCCCGCTGAGCCGTGCTGGGAGGTTTCCGTTCGCCTACGGCTCAGCGGGACCCCGCGACTGCGGCCCCCCCCAACATGGCGTGTCCGGGCGCCGTGTCTGAAATTTGAGATAGATTCATGTCCAAACGTTTCAACAAACCAACGAGCAAAGCGCGGTCCGCGCTGCTGGCCGGGCTGTGCCTTTGCGTCGCGCCGCCACTCGTCTATGACGTCGAAGGCCAGGATCTCGTGACAACTGTCGCGGGCAGTCCGCGGCAGCCTGGCGCATCGGACGGCGCCGGCTCTAATGCCCGATTCAACGACCCGGCCGGGATCGCCGTCGCGTCCGACGGGACCGTCTACCTCGCGGACAATCGAAATCATGTCATCCGCGCTGTCGATCAAGCAGGTCTTGTTTCAACCTTGGCGGGTTCGTTTGGAGCATCCGGCGCTGACGACGGCCAGGGCGCGGCGGCGCGATTCAAGTTTCCCACTGGCATTGCCGTGGAAGCCGACGGTTCCCTCATTGTGTCCGACACCGGTAATGACACGATTCGAAGAGTCTCCCCTTCCGGCGTAGTCGTGACGCTGGCGGGAGCCGCAGGTGTCGCCGACTACCTTGACGGCGTGTTGGCGACGGCACGATTCAGCGAGCCGCAAGGCGTCGCGGTCGCTTCCGACGGCGCGATCTTTGTCGCCGATTGCGGCAATCATGTGATTCGCAGAGTCGGAACTGACGGCGACGTGACGACGGTCGCGGGCAGGGGAGAAGTCTGGGGCGCCGCGGATGGCGTCGGCGCGGCTGCCCGGTTCAACAATCCTCTGGGGCTGGCTCTCGATGCCACGGGCAATCTGTTCGTCACGGATGCGAATAATTTCACCATTCGTAAAATCACACCCGGCGGCGAAGTCTCGACTCTCGCGGGCGCGCCCGGTATCGACGGTTCGATCGATGGAGCGGGGGCTGCGGCGAGATTCGGGAAGCCCGCCGAGTTGGCCGTCGACTCAGGGGGGAATCTGTATGTCGCCGATGCGTCGAATCACGCCATTCGAAAAGTGTCGCCCGATGGATTTGTGACCACGGTTTCGGGCGTCGTGAGGCAGTCCGGGAGCCTGGATGGCGCGGATCGCGCCGCGCGTTTCTTCAACCCCTATGGCGTCGCTTGTTCTCCCCGAGGCAGCCTGCTGCTGACCGACGCTTATAATCAGACTGTCCGCGAGTTGCTGGCGCCCTTCACGGTGGCGTTGCTTCGCGAGAGCGATCAGGTCGTCGTGAGTTGGCGGGCGGTGATCGGCGAACGCTACCGGGTGCAGTATGCTGATCGATTGGATTCCGAAGCCTGGACGAATCTGGGCGGGGAGATCACGGCGGCAAATCTGTCGGTTTCCATCAACCATCCAGCGCCGGGCGTGGGAGAGGCGAAGTTCTACCGAGTCGTGTTGCTGAGGTAGGTTCGTCATCCGCGCAGGGCTTACGCGGAGCGGAAAAGGCGAACTCTTTGATTTCCAGGGAAATTACCCCAAGAGCTTCCAAATAGAAGTGGCGTAGGAAAGCAAGAGAACGTGAAAGAACCGAAGGAAGCCAAAAAGCTGGTGGGGCGAGAGTCCCCGCGAGCCCATATCGAAGTCCTGAAGGGACGCCAGAGTCTCTCTAATCCCTGCGGGATACTAAAGTGGGCTCGCGGGGACTCTCGCCCCACCGGCATTGGATCGCTGCCGCTGTTGGAGGTGGCCGCTTCAATAATCAGGCACGGATGGGTTTCCCGATTCTCAAGTGTCCCGGCTTCCAAATCTTGAAGGCGCGATCTCCCATCCCCGTTCCGCCAATTGACTTTCGCTGGCCTTTGCCTTAATCCCTCCAGGCTCCATGAAATTTTCAGCGTTGAACCGATTCCAACTGCCCATCCTTTCCATTGCCGCGATCTTCGCCTTTGTCAGCGGCGCCCTTGCGGCAAAAGTTCCGGCCGACGTCGCCGGTGTTTATGGCGGCCTGGTCGTTCAGCTCGGCGCCTCGGAAACGAGCCTGCCCATTCGGCTTAGCCAGACCGGCCGATTCATCGTGCACACGCTCGACGCTGAGCCCGCGAAGATTGAGGCCGCGCGCAAAGCGATCGGTGATGGCGGACATTACGGCCTCAGCTCGGCTGAGCTGATTGAGCGCGACGGGAAACTTCCCTATGCGGAGAATCTGGTGAATCTCGTTGTCATTCGCGAACTCTCCTCACCGCTGTCTGAAGTGATTCGCATTATGACGCCGGAAGGAACGGTCGTTGCGACCCAGTCTTCGAACGTCACGAAGGAGACACTCAAGAGCGCTGGCTTTACCTTGATCGCGACCGCCAGTTTTAATGGCGGCGAGAAGGCGCTGATTGCCCGCAAGCCCTGGCCTGGCGACATGGACACTTGGTCGCATCCGCGTCATGCGGCCGACGGAAACGCCGTTTCGAAGGACACCATCGTCGGCCCGCCGGAACGAGTGCGCTGGGTGGCCGCCGCCACCTCGGAGGTCGAAGGCATGGTCACCGCCGGTGGACGCAACTTTTATGGAGGCCTGTTGGCGCGCGACAGTTTTAACGGCCTGCGGCTTTGGCACAACGACCTGCGCAAGGGCGAATTGGATTCAGCGGACTTCGATTTTCCGCGACTCTCCCGCGACTATGCGCGGCCGATCGCCTCAAGTAAGCGTCTCTTCGCCGTCGTGAAGGGGACCCTGGTTGCGCTCAATGCGGCCACAGGAATCGTCGAGGTGGAATACCCTGGCGTCACCCGGCCGAGACAACTCGTGCATCACGAGAATCTCGTCATTGCTTCGGACGAAAAGGCCGCGCGCGCCTTTGACGTCGCGACCGGCAAGGAACTTTGGAACTTCGAAGGTGTCGGCATTCGAAATCTCGTCGCCGGTTACGGCATCGCTTCGTTGACTCACGGCAATCCCAAGCGCGGCGTGAAGATCGAAGCGGTCGCGATCGATCTCAAGACCGGCAAGGTCAAATGGCGCCGCTCTGATCACGCATGGATGCATGGCGTCACTCGCACCGTGCTTCAGCCCGACCAGATCGCTTTCGAGTGCTCCTCTTTCAGCGATCACGACGCGGGCAACGGCATTCACATCGTTTCCATCGAGAACGGCGATTCGAAGTGGGATAAGAATTTTGCGCCCGGCATGAATCACAAGCGGCAGGCGCGAGCCATGTATCTCGACAGCGGGCTTTGGATTCTGCACGGCGGCAAGACCAACACCGTGGTCAAGGCAAACATGAAGCGGCTTCCGATCGAAGTCTCCTCCCTCGATCCGCTGACGGGCAAAGCGACGGCGACCTATGACGCGGGTCTTGCGCACTGCTTCCCGCCAGTCGCCACGCCGTATTATATGTTCGCCGGCGTGATGGACATGACCGACCTGCAGTCAGGCAAGGTGATTGCCAATCGCATCACCAAGGCCAACTGCTCGCAGGAGAATGGTTGGGTGCCGGCCAATGGACTCGTCTACACCACACCCAAGCACTGCACCTGCTGGCCGATGCTCCGCGGCTACGTTTCGATGGCGTCCAAAAGTCCGATGGACAACGCCGCGATGAAGCCGTTGGAGGAAATTGAGTTCCCGCTCATCAAAGGCCCGGCCTATGGCAAGATTTCCAATTCGAAATCCAAGATCTCAGATAAAGGCAATTGGCCTTTATATCGCGGTAATAAATGGCGCAGCGGCAGCACGACGGCGGCCGGCCCGAAGAAGCTCGAACAAGTTTGGGCGACGCGGCTCACCAGCAAGGCCGAGGTCGCCATGGTCGGCGAGGCTCCCATCGGCCCGATCCTTCACGACTGGCGTGAGAACGCGATTGTCAAAGGCCCGATCAGCGCGCCGACCATCGTCAACGGTCGCGCCTACGTGACCCGGCCCAATGCGCATGAGGTGATTTCCATCGACGCCGAGACCGGGGAGACCCTCTGGCGTTTCACGGCCGACGGACGCGTGGACACGCCACCGGCGATTCACAAGGGACTTTGTCTGTTCGGCTCCGCCTCGGGTCACGTTTACGCGCTGAGCGCCGACACGGGCGAGTTGGCCTGGCGCCTGCAAGCCGCGCCCACCACCGAGCGCATCGTCGCCTATGGCCAGGTCGAGTCGCCCTGGCCGGTGCCGGGCGCGGTGTTGGTCATCGACGACATCGCCTATTTCGCCGCTGGTCGGCAGCCCTTTGCCGATGGCGGGATTCTGGTTTTTGCGATCAATCCAACGACGGGCGAACGGCATTGGGTTCACCGCATCGACACGGTTCCGCAGAAGGGCTACTACGAAAACTCCGGCCTCGAATTTGATCCCTTCGACATCCTGCATCAGGAGGGCGATCGAATTACCATGTCCCGGTGGCTCATCTCGCGCGACGGCAAGGATGTGGACGTCGACAAGTGGAATGGCTTCGCGAAGGTCAACACCGGCAAGGGCTCGGCCTTCGTTCACCGCGGCTCCTGGACCTACGGCGCCCGCCACGTGCATCGCTTCCCCGGCGAGGCCCGCCGTCGCCCGCTGGCAGTTTTTCGTGACAACACGGTTTACTCCTCGCTTAACGGCACGACGGAGATTTTCCGCCGCGACTTTGATCTGGAGAATGGCGAGAAATTCAGCTCCAAATGGATCACCGGCTGGGAAGCCTCCGGCACGGCGCGCAAAGGCGGCAATCCTTACCGCACCTACCGTCTGGCTGAGAAAGCCGCCTGGAAGGCCGACCATTTCACCTCGGAGGAAGTGCGCGCGAAGGAAGTTCCCCGCGGAACCCAGCTCTACAATCGCCTCTTTGCGATGGCGCTTTCCGGCGACGGCAATCTCTATGTCGCGCACGAAGACGGTCGGCTGAGAACCATTTCGACGAAGGACGGCAGCGTGCTCGCCGAGCGGCAAGTCCCGCCGCCTGCCTGGGACGGTCTCGCGATCGCGAACCAGCGCCTCTTCCTCTCCACGCAGACGGGCGAGTTGCTCTGTTTGGGCGGGAAGTGAGGTTTGCACGTCCTGCTTTCGTGTGGGCGCGCTTCGCAGAACTTTGTCGCGGACGATGCGAGTGATTCTCTTGTGGCGGCAGTAAATTTGCATTCATGGGCTGAAAGTCCATACGCACGGAGCACAGGGCTTCAGAGACTGTGACTGTGGGAAACAGAGTTGCTGAAAGGTCGCTCGCAACTTCGATGATCTACAGCGCGAGCGACCAAGGCTCCATGAAATTTTCGGCGTTGAACCGATTCCGCTCACCCATCCTTTCCATTGCCGCGATCTTCGCCTTTGTCAGCGGCGCCGAATCAGAGGAATCCACTTTTGAACCGTCGCACTTGTTCACTTTTGAACCGACGGTGTTCACTTTTGTTCCGGCCCCGACACCCAGAAAAAAACGAGTCGTGATCGCCGCCGTTGCGTTGCTGGCGGTCTTCGGAATCTACGCTGGCAGCTGCCTGATATTCCGGGCCAAACATGTCGAGGTTTGGGATCGAGACGGGAAGCCCTACGTCATTTTTCCGGAAGGCAAAATGGCCGCCTATTACGCGTATCGCCCTTTGACCTATATCGACGCGAAATGCACGGGCATGGGTTTTCATATCGGACCGCATGCGGTAGAGGATTGAAATGGAAGAGCACAAAATCATCCCATTCGACCAACGGCATTTCGACAGCGTCGTGGCGCTGTGGCGGGCGGTGTTCGGATACGAAACGGCGCACAACGATCCGGCGTTGATCATCGAGAAGAAGCGAAAGGTTTCCGATGGCTTGTTCTTCGTGGCGGTGTCCAACGCCGATGAAGCAGTCGGCGTGATCATGTCTGGATACGATGGACATCGGGGGAGGACTCGAAATAGAACAGAGTCTCGCCACTTCGATCCCCTCGGCGAAGGGCCATCGCGTTTCCGTCTGCATCAGTGACTTTGATGGTCTTGCCGATCCACGATTGCGGCGGTTTGATTTCCAGCGTGAGAGGTTGATCGAATAGTCTCGAATCCGTCGAACAGGAAAGTCGGAGCCTTGCGGAGTCCTGCGCCAATCGCACCAGCGTCAATGTCGTTGCGGCGCGTTCGGTCTGGTATTTGTAGATGTCCGCCATGCATCCTTGCCTCTCCGAAGTCCCGAGTCTGGGAGAAGATCGAATTGCGAACGGAGAAACCTTCGCTCTCGCGGAGAGTCGCACCGAAAAGGAATCGAAGCCGGCGCTTGGTCTGATCGTTGCCATGGCGAAATTTACGAAGCTCAAGCGCCAGCCTGGTGTTCAGAATGGCGACGCTACTTCAGCGGCGTTCCGAGTTTCTTGCCGTTGGTCGTGAGCACGTGAATCTCGTGCACGCCGCGCAGTTTGGGATTCTTGTATTCCCACACGACTTTCTTGTCGGGCGTCATTTCGAAGATCTTGGCCATGGTCGGTTTTCGTTGGCCGTAGGGGCAGATGATGGTGTTGCCGTTGGGCAGGCGCTGGCCGCCGCAGGGATCGGCGAAGCGGCCGCCGGCATGGGAATTGTCGACGCGCCAGACGACCTTGCCGTCGCGGTCGAACTCCACGGTCTTGTTGCCGTGGGTCAGGTTGACGAGGAGTCGATCGTTTTCGAGCAGGATCGCGGTGAAGGGCCAGTTCTCCGCTTTGCGTCCGCCAAGTTCCTCAAGATCGGTGCGAATCGTGCGAACCACTTTTCCGTCCGGCGCGTATTCTTTGACCGCAAAGGCGAGCAGGTGGGGAACAATGTAGTTTCCGTTCGGGAGCTTCCTCGCCATGCGGGTCTGCATGTGGTTGTTGTCGGTGTCTGGCTGCAGCGGGACTTCGGCCACGATCTTGCCCTTGGGCGAAACTTCCAGCAGGCGCGGCTTGGGCCCGCGTTCGACGATGAGCGTGTCGCCGCTGGCCAGTCGCACCGATGTGCCCAGCTCCTTGTTGGCCGGATTCAGCTTGTAACTCCAGACGACTTTTCCTTTGCGGGTGTATTCCTTCGCCTCGTTGTGGTGTGAGATGAGCACGTTGCCATTCGGCAGGACGGATCCGTCGCGCGAACGGCCTTTCACTTCCCAAATGATCTTGTTGTCCTCGCCGACGATGGCTGTTCGTCCGCCGGTGATCAGGAAGGAATGGCGAATGCCGCTGGCGCTGATCTGCTTGCCAAAGGTCGCCGGCGGCGTGGACGAGTTCTTCGCGGCCGGCTGAGCGAAAGCGCTTGCGAGAAGGGCTGTCAGGAGGACGGTCGCGGTGATCGTTTTGGTGAAGAATGAACGGTGGGAAGTTTTCATAGCGGTGGATGTGTAATGCCCGATTCCGTCGTGTCATGCAACCCCCGGAGCGAGGTGTTCTGTTCGAAACGACACAGCCGCGCTCCTAGTGTGGACGTTGTGGCCCCGCCACGAGATCGCATCCCTTCCCGAAGGCTTTAGCTGAAAGTTTAAGAACCCAAAATCGAATCGCCACGCCCGGAGTGTTCGTGGCAGGCTCGAAGGGTTGATGACTGCGGCTCGATTTATGCAACTGTTCAGCGCCTCTACGAATGCGTTAATGAAGCTTCGGCTGGCCGCCTTCTGCTTCATTCTCGTCGCGATTTCTTCGAACGCCGCGGAACCTCCCGCGGCGCCTGCCAAGGCAAGCCGTTTTCCCGCACTGCAATTGCCGGACGGGTTTCGATCCGTCCTGGTTGCCGCCGATCCGTTGGTGGAGTACCCATCGGTCATTGCGCTCGGGCCCAGGCCCGGCTCTCTCTTTGTCGCTCACGACTACATGACGGGATTGGGCAAAGGAATCATGCGTCGCAGCGAGGTTCGATTGCTGGAGGACACGGACAGCGACGGGGCCGCAGACAAGTCGACAATCTACGCCGGGGAATTCAATTCGATTCAGGGTCTGGAATTTCATTTCGGCGAAGTTTTTGTCATGCACGCGCCCTATCTCACCCGCCTGCGCGACAAGGATGGCGACGGCAAGGCCGACGAGCGCCGGGATCTCATCGTCGGGCTGGGCTACAAGCCCGAGGACGATCCCATTCGGCTTCACTCGGCCAATGGCGTCGTCGCCGCACACGATGGCTGGCTTTACCTGGCGCTGGGCGATCACGGTTGCGATGTGCAACGCCCGGAGGGCGACCGCTTAAAACTGGAGGGCGGGGGAATCCTTCGCTGCCGGCGGGATGGAAGCGACTTGCACATTTTCTCGACCGGCCTGCGCAATATCTACGACCTGGCGCTGGACGAGGAGTTGAACGTTTTTGTGCGCGACAACGAGAACGACGGCGGCGCCTACAAGAATCGCGTCTATCACAGCTTCCATGGCGCGGACCACGGCTATCCGTATCTCTATTACGAGTATCCGCACGAAACGATGGCGCCGCTTGCCGACGTGGGTCTCGGTTCATCCGCCGGCGGGGTGTGTTATCTCGAAACGGCTTTCCCGGCGGCCTATCGGGGAAATCTCTTTTTCTGCGAGTGGGGCAAGTCCGTGGTCACGTATTCGCGACGCCGATCGGGAAGTTCGTTTCGACCGCTCAAGGAAGTTGTTTTCGCGACGGGCGGCGCTGGCGACACGTATCCGTTTAAGACCACCGATGTCGTTGTCGATCGCGACGGGACGCTGCTGATTTCCGATTGGGCGGATGGGCAACGTCCCAAGCGGGGTCGCGGAAGAATCTACCGAATCGTCCCGTCGGGAAAATTCGGGCTCCCGTCGCCGACGCAATTGCCGCGCGGGCTTCTTACCCCCGCGCAACTCGCTGTTGTGACGCGGTCCTTGAATTACGATAGTCATCATTCGCGTGTGTTGGCCCAGCGCATTCTGGTCTCGAACGGCGCGGCCGGTCTCGCCGCGGTCACGGAGGCGCTCGCGCAGAACCAACTCCAGTCGCTTGGCCGCTTGCACGCTTGCTGGGTTCTCGCCCTGGTCGGCGGAGAGGATTCTCTCGACTCGTTGTTCGACCTTGCCGCCAATGATTCCGATGCGCGTGTCCGCGCTCAGGCCGTTCGCGCGATCGCCGATCTCACGGATCCGATCCTGCAACAGGACAGGCTTGGCGCCGGACGGGGAGACGCGAAGGTGGCGGCTCGATTGGCTCGCCTGGGAAACGACGCCCCGCGACAGCTGAAATTTGAAGTGATCATTGCGTTGGGCAGGCTCAAGTGGGCCGGGCTGCCAAACTATCTGCGCAAGTCCCTGCGCAAGCCGGACGCCGCCATGAATCATGCGGCGATGCAGGCCCTGCGCCGCTGCGACGCGTGGGGACAGGTGGTGAAGCTGCTGGACGCGCCTAACACCAATCCGGTCAAGGCGCTCGCTCGTTGGGCTGTCGCCGGTCAGGCCGATCCCGTTGTTGTGCGCGGATTGATCCAACGACTCGCGGTTGAAAAGGACGTGCGCCTGCTCCGCCGCTACGCCGACCATTTGACCCGCGTTCATCGAAAGCCCGTCCCATGGGAATACTGGGGTTTTCGTCCGCCTCCGCGCCCGGTCAACTCCGTCGATTGGGAACAGACCGCCTTTATCGAACACGCGCTCAACGAAGCGCTGAATCATCCCGATCCCGGCATCCACACTCAGACGCTCAAGCGGATGCAGGCGCGCGAGGTCCCTGTTCGCCTTCAGACTCTGACGCGCTTGCTCGGCCTTTCCCGAAACCATGACATCGTGGCCGCCGTTTTGGAGTCGCTCGCCAAACTCCCGACGAAGGAAACGCGAGATTCCCTGTCCGGCGTGATTCACGATTCTGATCATACGAGGGCCAATCGCGTCGAGGCGCTCAACATGCTAAACCTCGGGCTCGATATCAAAACGGAATCGCGCCTTCTGGCCATTGCGAAGTCTGTCGAGGACGGTCCCGTCGCCGCCGAGGCAATTCGCGCTCTGGGCGGGCGCGACACGATCGACAGCCAGAGCCTGTTAATTGCAAAAACGAAATCGCTTCGTCCGGATGTTCGAGCCGCAGCCATCGAATCGCTGACCCGGCTTCGTTACTCTTCGGCCCATGCCGCCGCGCACGAAGGTCTTTTCGATAAATCCGTGCAAGTGCGAATTGCCGCAGCGAAAGCCGCCGGAGCGCTCAAAATTGGCGCAACAAGCCAGCGGCTTAGAGCGCTGCTGAAAGAGGCCAATCCCGAACTTCATGCCGAATGCTTAACGGCGTTGCGGGCGCTTGGCATCCCCGCTGCGATTCCCTAAGTGGTTGTATCTTCCGCATTGCGTTCCGCGAATCCGCGCCGAGCGAAACAAATCAGCGCCTGCCAAGAAATTCATTCAGTTCGAATTGACGGACGCTCGCGCGGCGTCCATTAAAGGAGCCCGCTCATGAAGAACTTGATCCGTTCATTAAGTCTGATTTGCGTCCTGGCCTTTGCCGCTACCGCGGTCGCCCGGCCCAACATCGTTTTCATCTTCACCGACGACCAGGCGCCTTATGCCGTGAATGCTGCGGGAGACGAGCGGTTTATTACGCCGAATATTGACCGCATCTTCCACGAGGGCGCGCACCTGGCGAACAGCTTCGTCACCACGCCGGTGTGCAGCCCCAGCCGCGTGGGCCTGATGACCAGTCGCTACGGCACGGAGATGGGAATCCACGATTGGCTCAACCAGCGCGCCGAGCCGAAGCACGGATTGAAGCCCGGAACGCCGACCTGGCCCGCGCTGCTGCAGAAGGCCGGCTACCGCACCGCGCTCATTGGCAAGTGGCACCTCGGGACGGAGGATCGCTATCATCCCACGAAGTTTGGCTACGGCGAGTTTATGGGCATCCGCACCGGAGGCTCGCCGCCGAAGAATCCGACTTTGGAATTGCTCAACGGCGAGGTGAAGAAGGTGGAAGGCTACACTTGTGATATTTTCACCGACCGCACGCTGGATTTCATTCGCCGGAACCGGAAAGAAAGCTTTGCGATTTCGTTGCATTTCCGCGCGCCGCACGCGGCCTGGCTGCCCGTGCGCCCAGAAGATTGGGAACCGTTTAAGGACCTCGATCCGGAGATTCCCAATCCGGACTTTCCCAACCTGGACGTCAAGTTGATCAAGAAGCGAACGAGGGAGTATCTCGCGTCCGTGAAGAGCATCGACCGCAATGTCGGGCGTGTCTTGAAGCTGCTTGAGGAGCTCAAGCTGGACGACAACACGATTGTCATTTTCACCAGCGACCATGGCTATAACCTCGGCGAGCACGGCGTCTGGTACAAAGGCAACGCCATCCGCGCCCTGACTCAGAACCCGCCGCAAAAGTGGAAGAACATCCCGGCCAATCGGCGCCCCAATCTTTGGGAAACCTCACTACGCGTTCCGACCGCTGTCCGTTGGCCGGGCGTCACCAAACCGGGCCAGAAGATCACGCAAACCATTTCCAATCTCGATTGGTTTCCGACGCTGCTGGCCATCGCTGGAGTCGAGCTCCCGAAGGATGTAAAAATTCATGGCGAGGATTTCACGCCGTTATTGCGCGGCGAAAAGGCCGAATGGGACAATGATCTCTACGCCGAGTACAGCATGCGCCACGGCGCGAAGACCGACATGCGCGCCTGGCGCACGCCCCGCTGGAAATTGATGCAGGATTTCGCCAACGAGGGCCGCGTTGAGCTCTATGATTTGAAGAACGATCCCGACGAGATGACGAACCTCGCCGCCTCCGACAAACAGCAGCACAAGAAGATTCGCGAGCGTCTCGAAACGAAGATTCTGGCCGAGATGAAGAAACTCAATGATCCCGCGCTTAAGTAGCTGAGACGGACGCCGTCCTCGGTGTCCCAAACAAAAATCGAATTCATGAAAAACTCCTCGGACAATTTGAACCGCCGACGTTTCCTTCAAACTGGCGCCCTTGCGGCGACGGCCGCCACGCTGACCGGCGCGGGCGCAGCCAATGCCGCCGCCGCTCCCGCGCGAGCCATCGTCACGCCGCCCGTCGGCAAGCCGATTCTGCTTTCCTGCAAACTCGGCATGATCGCCAAGAAGCGCGGCGCCGAGAAATTGACACTGACCCAACGCCTCAGCCTCGCGGGCGAAGCCGGCCTCGACGGCGTCGATTTCGACCAGGCGGGCGCTCACACTGCCGACGAGGCCCGCGCCGCCGTGCAGGAGTCGGGCGTCTTCGTGCACAACGCCATCAATCACGCCCACTGGGGCAAGCGCCTGACGAGCCCGATGGCTGAAGAACGGGCCGAGGGCGTCGCCAATATCGAGCATTGCATACGTGTCTCTCATGCCGCCGGCGGCAACGGCGTATTGATCGTCATCGGCCGCGGATCAGATGGTCCTGAGGAAGTCATCGATGAGCGCGCCCGGACCGAAATCCGCAAACTCATCCCGCTTGCGGCCTCGCT
>JBLHKZ010000018.1:0-38128 GCA_047618185.1 Limisphaerales bacterium | reverse complement strand
CTTCTAATTCCCGGCGAACGACAATCCAAACAGCGTCATCCCAGGGGACAAATGCGTTGATTTCGGGGTCGGAGCGCCCAATGATCTCGCCCGCGCTGGCCTTGGTCTCACCCGCCATTGCAAGCGAAAAAACCCCAACCAGCCGCCAGGGGATTTCACCAAAAGGGACACCTTGTCCACTCGTGTGAATCTCACGTCGATCAGAATGATCGCGAGGCGGCTTTGACAATTCGGCGGACCGGCCACGGTTCCGGCAAATCTCGATTTAACGATGGCAGACGAAAAGAAAATCAACAGCGCCGAGGTCCATCGGGCCATGCGCGGCGACTACAAGCACGACGCCGGCAAATTCTGGAATCGCCTGACCGCCAAGATCGGCAAGCGCCTGGATTTCGCCAATTTCAAGCGAGGCTTCGCTGCGCGGCATTATTCCGCCTACAGCCCCGAGCTGACCATGTATCGGACCGCCATGTGGCTATTCTATCAGCGCGTCGTCGATGCAGGCGGAGCCGACTACCTCACGCCCGCGCGCCATGCCATTGGCGACGCCGAGACGCTCAAGTTCAAGGAACATGAAGTCTCTTGGGAGCAATTGCTTTCCGCTTATGAAGCCATGCTGGTGCATCGCGAGCTGGGTAAGGGTTTCTCGTCGTGCCTGGAAATTGGCGCCGGTTGGGGCCGCACCGCCGAAGCTCTGATCCAACACACTCCCTGCGACACCTATGTCATTGTCGATCTCCCTGAGACCCTCGCGCTGTCGCATCATTACCTGAATCAGGCCTTCCCTGACCTGGCCACCAACTACCTCGAAACGCGCGATGGCGAACTGCCGGAGAAAGGAATTCTATTTTTGCTGCCCAACCAGATCGATCGCATCAAGGGCCGCCGATTTAATCTGGGGCTCAATATCAACGGCCTTCAGGAAATGCCCCCGACGGAGGTCGCTCGCTACGTGAAGCTCTACGACGAGACCTGCGATTCGGTCTTCTTTTCAAACAAGACCGCAACCTACGATCTGGATCACACAATCGTCACCGATTTGAAGGACTATCCCATTCCCGATCATTGGAACCAGACCTTTGACGCCCGGCACGAAATCTACGATTCGTTCGTCAACCGGATTTACAAAAACCAAGGCGCGTCATCGTCGACGGACTGACGCGCGGCTCGACTCAAGCGCGGGCCACAACAAAAGTCGCAGCGGGTTTGGACTACACGAATTTAAATCACTGCCGCGGCTGCCACGCTCCCAGCGACGACTTGCGGGTCGTTCTCGAAATGGAGCCGATGCCGCTGGCCGGTCAGTTCTGCCCCACCCGGGAAGAGGCGCTCTCCGCAAAGGCATATCCCCTCACCTGGGTGCAGTGCGGGCGCTGCGGTCTCGTCCAGGTCCTCGAGGACATCCGCGACGACATTCTTTTCTCCCACTACAATTACGCGTCCTCCACCGTCGGCGGGCTGGTGCGTCATTTTGAAGATTACGCGGATTTCCTGGTCGATCGTTTTGGGCAGGAAACTTCCATCTCGCTGCTCGAAATCGGCTGCAATGACGGCGTGCTGTTGAGCCGTCTGCCCGGGGACTGGAGCCTCACCGGCGCTGACCCCAGCGATGTCGCCGACAGGGCCGCCCGAAGCCAGGACCGCTACGAATTACTCAACGAACCTTGGACCTTTGCGCGCGCCAAAGAACTCGGCTGGGAGAATCGATTCGACGTGATTACCGGCTCCAATTGCCTCGCGCACATCTCGGATCTCAAGGATGTCTTCGAAGCCGCCGCCCTCGCGCTTCGGCCCGGCGGTGAGTTCTGGCTCGAAGTCCACGACCTCGGAGCAACCTTGCGCGGCGCGCAGTGGGACACGATCTATCACGAGCACAAGGTCGAATGGAGCGAGGAAGCGCTTTGCCGCGTCCTCGAACCGCTGGGACTGCGCTGGAAGGAGACTCAGAATCTACCGCTACACGGCGGCTTGCTGCGCTGCGGTTTCGCGAAAATCACTGATGGAGCCCCACGCTATTCCGACCGACCGGAGCCAACGTCCGGCCTCGACGGACTGGCCGCCGCCTACGCCGCGCGCCGCGAGCATCCCGCCGTCCGTGAATTGCTGGCCGCGCACGACGCCGGCCAAACCATTGCCGCCTATGGGGCTGCGGGACGAGCCAACGTATTCCTCAATCAAATTCCCGAGCTGGCTCCCGCCTACATCGTCGATGAGTCGCCTCTCCGTGCCGGCAAGTTCCTGCCGCGCATCGCCACGCCCGTCGTCGCGCAGGATCGGCTTCAACAGAAACCCGTCCGCGCCTGCCTGATCACCGCCTGGAACTATCGCGACGACATCATCGCCAAGAACCCGGCCCACACCGGCGCCTGGCTCACGGCCTTCGAATGAACTTCTCCGCCTTCCTCCGATGAAAGTTTGCGTCCTCGGACATCGCGGCATGCTCGGCCATACGGTCGCAAGGTTTCTCGCCGAGTCCGGCCGAGACATTCTGACAGTGTCCAACCGTTATTCTCCCGAGGCGCCCGAGCCATTCCTCGACGAAGTCGTTTCCTTGAATCCCGATTGGTGCGTCAACGCAATTGGCCTCGCCCCGCGCGGCGATGTTTCCGCCGAAAGTCTGATGGCGATCAATGGGGATCTTCCAGCGGCCCTGTCCAGCGCGCTTCCAACATCCTGCGGCCTGATTCATCCCAGCACGGACGGCGTGTTCTCGCCACAAGGCGTGAATCGCTCGTTCGATGAAATTCCAGACGCGACTGACGATTACGGAGTCTCCAAACAACAAGCTGAGGCGGCGTTGAATCGAGAAAACGATTTCGTGATTCGCTGCTCCATCATTGGCCCGGATCCCCCCGGCCCGCCCCGAAACCTCCTCAGCTGGTTTCTCAACGCGGAGGGCTCGGTTGACGGATATTCGAACCACCTGTGGAACGGGATCACCACCCTGCAATGGGCGCGCCTAGCCAGCGATATCCTGGCTGGCCGGCGCGCAACGTCGCCACGGCCGCTGCAACCCGCCTCGCAACCCGCCATTTCCAAATGCGACTTGTTACGATTGATCGCTGAGATCTGGGGAAGCTCAACCGTGGTAAATTCAGTGGAAGCCTCCAACGTCATCGCCCGCACGCTGGCGCCCAACATAGAAACGCCCCCGCTCTCACAACAACTGCGCGAATTGAGGGACTGGAGCATGAGGATATGACAAAGCCCCAATCCAGCGCTAGATAACACGCCATGCGCAACACGCTGCCACCGCAATTAAGCCAAATCCTCGCCGAGGAAGATCGCCTCCGCGACGCCTTCCTCGTGGGCGGCTGCGTGCGCGATTGGCTGCTGAAAATTCCCAATCATGATTTCGATGTCGAAGTTTACGGCGTCGGTTACGACGAACTCGTCGAGACCCTGGGCAAGTGGGGCCGCGCCGATCTGGTCGGCCAATCCTTTGGCGTGGTCAAGCTCACGGTATCGGGCGGCGAAACCTACGATTTCTCCATTCCGCGCCGTGATTCAAAAATTGCTCCCGGCCACAAAGGGTTTGAGGTGGAGTTTGATCCGTCGCTCACGCATCGCGAGGCCGCGGCTCGTCGCGACTTCACGATCAACTCGCTGATGTACGATCCGCGAACGGGCTCGGTCCTCGATTTCTTCGCCGGACAAAAAGACCTGCGGGATCGCATCCTTCGACACACCAGCGAGGCATTCGTTGAAGATCCACTGCGAGTTCTGCGCGGCATGCAATTCGCCGCCCGATTCGATCTGACCCCAGCCGAGGAAACCATCGCGCTTTGTCGCCAGATTAAAGGAAAGTTCGGAGAGCTGGCGAAGGAGCGTCTGCGGGAGGAATGGTTCAAATGGGCGGGCAAGAGCATCCGTCCCTCTGCCGGTCTGCTGTTCCTTGAGCAGACGGAATGGATCGAGCATTTCCCGGAGCTCAAGGCGCTCCGCGCGACGCCGCAAGATCCCGAATGGCATCCCGAAGGGGACGTGTTCACCCATACCTGCCACTGCTGCGACGCGCTCGCCGGGCTTCCCGAATGGCGGGCTCTCGAAGAGGAGGACCGCATCGTCTACATGCTGGGAATCCTCGGCCACGATCTGGGCAAACCGGACACCACTTTTGAAAAAATTCGCGATGGTCGGACGCGCATCGTTTCCCCGGGCCACGCCGAGGTCGGCGTGGGCCTGACGGAATCCTTTCTCGCCCGCATCGACGCGCCGTTGGACATCCGCGGACGCGTCGCGCCGCTGGTGCTCCACCACATGGCCCACCTGGATCCGATTTCGGATCGCAGCGTTCGTCGGTTGGCAAAACGCCTTGAGCCGGAAACCATCGAAGGTCTGAGTCTCGTGATCGCGGCCGATCACATGGGCCGCCCGCCCCGCCCGGCCAAGGCCCCGGAAACGATCCAGCGATTGCAGGCGAGAGCTCGCGAGCTCTCACTGGAAAAAGCCGCGCCAAAGCCAATCCTTTTGGGTCGGCACTTAATCGAAAAGGGGATGCAGCCCGGCAAGGCAATGGGGAAGTTGCTGGAGCGCGCGTTCGAAGCGCAACTCGACGGTGAATTCACCGACCTGGAAGAGGGATTGCAATGGCTCGCGGCAAATGGATCGCTCGCTGAGACCTCCTGACCGACGGCGCTGGTTTTCCAGGCAGCCAACCGCGATCGGATTCTACCCGCGGAAATTCACAACGCCCGTGAACCCAGCTCCCGGCCTCCGGAAACCCAATCACTGCGATGCTGGGTGATCCAACTCGTCAACGCCTCCTCAAAGCCGATGTCTTTTCCCGCCTTCTCGGATTCGAGCCATTTGTGGCGAAAGATCTCTCTCTGCTCGCGTCGAAAATCATCATACAGCGGAGTGCCTCGAAAATTGTCCAGAACCGCCTCATACAATCGTTGGTCCTCTTCACTGGCGAGGCCGCTCATCTGGTTTTCGTTAAGTTTCATGACATCAAATAGTAAATTTCTTTTTCGGATGGGCCATTATAAATCCGGTCCGCGTTTTTAACCTGCGTGGATCCCAATGCCCTTTCGTCCGGCTCTTTGCCGCGCGAAGAACCCGTCACTCGAAAATCGACGCTTCGCAACCCGCATTATTCGAATCCATTGTCCTTTTAAAGAACGGTGACATTCAGGCCGTTCGAACCACTTTCATGCAAACGACGCTCCCACCCAAAAGTTCTTAGAAAAAATCGCGACGATTCGGCCGCATTGAATTCACACGCCAGGGAGCGCGCGATCGTTGCCCCCCGTCGGCGATCGGTTCGCTCAGAGCCGTTTCGGATTCACCGGCGTCGTCGGAGGCAACCCATCCGCTTTCGAACTCAACTCTTTGCGAAGCTTCTCAATGACCGTCTTGAATTCAGGATCCAGCGCGAGATTCGTGAATTCGTGCGGATCGTTGCGGTGATCGTAGAGTTCGACGCCCGCCTGCCCCTCGTTCCATTCCGAATAGCGCCACTGCTCCGTGCGAATGCTCCGCCCCATGACTGGAATGCCGAAGCCCGGCCGCAAGACTTGAGTGATCGCCGAACTCTTCCACTTGCGTTTCGGGTTCGTCAACAGCGGAGCCAGATCGCGCCCCGGCAGATTCCCCGGCGGCGTCAGCCCCGCCAGTCCGGCGACGGTCGGGTAGATATCCACAAACTCCACCACGCGCTCACACGCCTTGCCGTTACCTTTTGCCGAGGGGGCATAGACGATCAACGGCGCCCTCGCAGATTCTTCAAACAAAGTTCGTTTCTGCCAGGCGCCCTCGTGCTCTCCAAGGTGATATCCGTGATCGCTCCAGACCACGACGATGGTGTTCTCCGCCAGCCCCAACTCGTCCACGGCGGCGAGCAACCGCCCGACCTGGGCGTCCACGAACGACACGCAGGCGTAGTAAGCCCGAAGCGCCGTGCGCACCGTCAGTTCATCCAGCCCATAGTGCGGGATCGGGCAATTGTGCGCAAACGCGTGCGGGGGGATATCCGAACGGTCGTTGGCCGGCGCGACGGGGAGCTTGATCTGCTCCATCGGATACATGTCGAAATATTTCTTAGGCGCAACAAAAGGCGTGTGCGGTCGAAAAAAACCAACCCCCAGGAAGAAAGGATCGTCCTGTTTGGCCTTCATGAGCTTGATCGCCTCGGTCGCGATCATGCCGTCGGTTTGTTCCTCGTCCGTGCCCTCGGCGGCGAGCCAGCTCAAAGCCGCGCTCACCTTGCGATGCGGCTCGGCGTTCGTAATCAAAAATTCCTCCTCGGTGTCTCGCCCCTTGGGATTCACCACCTGATCCCACGACGGCTTGTCGTCCAATCCGTCCGTCCCAATGCCGCGCGGCACATTGTAATGATAGATCTTGCCGACGCGGCCCGCGAAATAGCCGTTCTTGCGAAACAGCTCCGACAAGGTGACCGCGTTGGGTTGCTCCTCACGAAAATGACGATCCAAATCATAAACTCGTATCGTGTCGGGACGCAGCCCCGTCATCACTGACGCGCGCGTGGGATTGCACAGCGGCAACTGGCAGTAGGCGCGATCGAAGCGCACGCCCTTCGCCGCGAGCCGATCAAGGTTCGGCGTGCGGGCTACCGGATCGCCGTAGCAGCCCAACGCATTCGCCAAATCGTCAATGGCGATGAACAGGACATTGGGACGCTTCTCGGCGCCCGCGCTGGCGGCGATGGAGAGCAGCAGGGCGACTACGCAGGCAAGGGTGGATAAACGGGATGCTTTCATAATTTGGGGTGTCAGCGCGCGACCCGCGCGCATTCAATTCATGACGCACGTTTGATACCGTTTTCAATTCCACAAGCCAATGCGCTTTGTTGGAATCGCCCGCTTGCGGGCGTAGATCCGCTTCTCGAAGGATGGGACACCGAGGACGGTGTCCCTCTCAGTTTTGGAGACGGACGCCGTCCTCGGTGTCCCATTTCACCTACACAAGCAGAACGGCCCGAAATTTGAGATGCGCCACTCGCGCCCTCCATGTCGATTATTGACTTTTATTTTCAATATATCGGCACAATGTCTCCGACGGACAACCCCACAAACATGGCCAAAGAACCGGAGTATTTCTCCAAACAAGTCACCGACGCCCGGCGTTGGTTTCTGGCGCTGCCGCAACCAGACGAGAAATCCATCGTCACCGTCAGCGTCGGTTGCGAACGCTGCCTGCCCGATTACGTGGTCGAACGGACAGGCTTCGAATTTGAGTGCATCGAGTTTGTGGCGGAGGGCCAGGGCGCTTTGAGCCTGAACGGTGAAGAACACGTTCTACATCCCGGCTCCGTCTTCTCCTACAACCCCGGAATTCCTCATCGGATCGAGAACACGAGCGCCAGCCCCATGCTTAAATATTTTCTGGATTGCGGCGGCCAGGCAGCCGGCCCGCGCTTTCTCGAAAGCAGCATCGGCGGAGGCAAGCACGCTCACGTCGGCGATGTCGCTGAAATAGCCGAGATCTTCGAGCTGCTGATCCGCAACGCCCGAGCCGAATCGAAGTTCAGCCAACGCGTCTGCGCCGCGCTGGTCGAAACGCTGCTGCTGAAGATTTCCGAGAACACGATCGCTGAAGCGACCGCAAACACACGAGCGTGGACGACCTGCCAACGCGTTCGCCGACATATGGAAAAGCATTTCGTCCGGCTCAAATCGATGGCCGAAGTCGCCCGCGAAACCGGCATCGACCCCGCCTATCTGTCGCGCGTCTTTCGACGATTTCACGGCGTCGCTCCCTATCGATTTCTGATGCGACTCAAAATGAGCCACGCCGCATCGCTCCTGCTGAACCCCGACGCCCTGGTCAAGGAAGTCGCCTACGAACTGGATTTTTCCGATCCCTTTCATTTCTCCCGCTCCTTCAAATCGGTCTATGGCGTGTCGCCGGAGCGCTTCATGAATCGAGGCGCGCGACGTTAGCCGACTGCCGGATATAAAAGGCCAATTGCGGACCGCTTGTTTTCTTTGTCGGGCGCACCCATTGGGCGAAAAGCTCGTTCTGAGAATCCGGCCTCCAAGGCTCCCGTTCCCGACCGGACTGGCGAAGTCACAATCCCAGTCCGTTTCACAGCATTTTCACGATCCGCAGTTCCCAGTCGTTCAACGCCACGGGCATCCAATTCAAAATCCAATTCAACGATCAATGGAACCGCCGGAGTGACGAAACATGCGAGAACACAAGAAAGAACAATGATCAAAAGGCATCGAAATCGAGTCACAGCCGAACTCTGCGAACGACGGACGCTGTTATCAAGGAGGGGCGGCATTCCTTGACAATCCACCCTTTTGTATGCCCGCGACTCTGCGTGAGGCTTCGCATCATTTCCCGGCCGCCTTAAAGAACGCTCTCGGCACGAGCCCCTTCTTGTCCTCCCATTTCACGTTCCGATCAAACAGCGTCCCGTAGAACTGGTAGTCGTTGTAATCCACAGCCTGCAACTGCAGCTTGCGCAACTCCGCGTCGTAATGCCGACGCATCATGCCGAGCTCCTGCCGCAGCTTGGAATCGGCTGCAATATTCTTCAGCTCATACGGATCGTTCTTCAGATCGAACAGCTCCTCGGACGGATCCATTCCCTCGCCAAAGGGCCAATAGCAAAACTTGTATTGCTCCGTGACGACGCTGAGACACTGCGCGCCTACGGGCCCCCACGCGTTGATGATCGGCATCGACATACGCACGCGCGGCTTCCTGCCATGAACGATCGGCAGCAAACTGCGCCCATCCATTTCGCGCGGTTTAGAGATGCCCGCCAAATCGACAATCGTCGCGCCAATATCGATATTGCCGGTTACAGCGGAACTGCGCCGCCCCTTCCCTTCCGCCGCGTGACGAGGATCGTAAATGATCAGCGGGACGCGGGCGCCCTCTTCGTACGGCAGGACCTTGCTGCCAAGTCCGTGTGAGCCGTTGAAGAATCCGTTGTCGGAGGAAAAGATGACGACCGTATTGTCGGCTACGCCTTGACGCTCCAGCTCCTCCATGATCATGCCCATCGCGTAGTCGACCCCGTGGATCTGCTGATTGTAGGTCGCCAACGCCGCCTGATAGCTGCTGTCGTTGTCGTATCCCCAACTCTCGAAGCGCGGATACTGCCTACCCAGCTTATGCTGCGGAGCCAGATGCTCGCCGGCGGCACGGCCATAGTTCGGCAGCTTTCGAAAAGTCGTGTCCGCGTAAACATCGTCAAACATCGGATCGGGCGTGGTTGGACGATGCGGAGCCTTGAAAAAGATCGTCAGGCAAAAGGGTTTGTCGCCCTTCGCCGATTCGCGCACGAATTCCGATCCGGCCGCGCCATAAGCCCGCGAGCTGTGCGGATATTTATCCGCGTATTTGGCGAGGTATTTATTCTTCTTGGTGGCGTAGGAGGTCTGCCCCGTTCCGCCTACCCAGAAATCGAAATCATCCATCGGCAGGTTGTCGAACTTGCTCTCCGAGCCGCCCCGGGTTGGATCGTCAACCACGGCAAAGCCAAACTTGCCCCCGAACGCCGTCCGGTAGCCGGCCTTGCGCAGCAACACGGGATAGGACTCCGCCCAGATCGACTTGGACATCGGCCCATGCAAGAAGTTACAGCCGGTCTTGTATTCCAACTTGCCGGTCATGACATTGGCGCGGCTGGCCATACAGATGGCCGTCGTGTTGTAGTGCCGGTCGAAGATCACGCCGCGCGCGCCAAGCTTGTCCATGTTGGGCGTCTTGACGTTGGGATTGCCGTAGCAGCCGACCGTGTCATAGGCCTGATCATCCGAGAAAAAGAAAACGACGTTGGGCGGCTTCGCCGCGCTTAATTGACCACAAAAAATACAAGAAAGCAGAAAAAGGAGGATTCGTTTCATCGACATGATGGCGGATTCTTCCAGATCTGCTCGAGGGTGGCGAGTTTGAATGAAATGGGACACCGAGGACGGCGGCCGTCTCCTTCATTGAGAGGGACGCCGTCCTCGGAGTCCCCTTTTAAAAGTGTTTGAGATCCAAACAAGTTGGAGGCCTTCACAAAAAGTTTTCTCCCCTTAGACAAGTTTGACGTCATGGTTCGACCTGCCTACCTGCTTACCGTTGAAGATGATCACGCCCAACGCACTTGAGGATTTGTACGACGAGCACGCGCAGGCTGTGTTCGGCTACCTGCTCAATCTCACGCGCGACATGGACGAGACTCGCGACATCCTCCAGGATCTGTTCGTCAGGCTCGCGCGGCGTTCGGAGAATCTGGACGCCATCAAGGACCACCGAGCGTTCCTGCTCCGAATGGCCCACCATATCTGGGTCGATCTGATACGCCGTCGCGAAACCGGGCGACGCGTCACCGATGTCGTTCTTCGGGACAAACCCAGCGAGTTCGAGGAAAGCGCCCATGCCGACGAGCAATTGCTCAGCGACCGGATCGACTCCGCCATCGCGGAACTCCCCGCCGAACAACGCGCCGTCATTCACCTCAAACTGCGGGAACATCGGACGTTTGAGCAGATCGCCCAGATTCTTGAGATCCCCGCAAACACCGCTGCCAGTCGTTATCGATACGGATTAGACAAAATCCGCGAACTCCTTCGACCCCTCTATCAGGAAATCAACAAATGACTTCTCATGAAACCCGAAGAAATTGAAAAACGGATCACCGATGCGCCGAAGCCGAAGTTGCCCGCTGTGTGGCGCTCGGAGATTCTGGCGACCGCCAACGCGGCTTTGAACACAAACAAAGACCAGGCGCCTGCCCGCCCCAGCCTGGCGCTTTGGATCTGGCGGGAATTGGTGATGCCGCTTCGCCACGGTTGGTCGGCTCTCGCGACGCTCTGGATCGTTCTGCTTGGCGCGCAATTCCTGACGTCGTCCGGAGACTCCTCATCGCCGCGATCGACTTCCAATCCACAAACCGTCCATCGCGAGCAGCAGGAACTCCACGAACAACGCCAACTCCTTGCCGAACTTTTGGATTTCGACGAGCAGAAAACCGATCAAAAAAAGCCCGCCTTGCGTCCTCGCAGTCAATCGCCATCACAGCCAGGCTCCGCCTGAGAACGCGCAACAGCACAACCAACTCTCAACTACGGGCACGCATATGAATGATTCAACAGCAGACACGTCCGCGCCCCCCAAAGACAAACCAACTAAAACACCCTCTCGAAAAGTCCTTATTCTCCGCTATAGCCTCTTCATCCTCGCCGGGCTGCTTAGCCTGGTCGCGATTTTTTATGTCGTAGAAAATGTCCGCGGCTCTAGGGCGTGGAAAGCGGCAAAAGCAAAGGCTGCCGCCATGAACGAATCACTGGACATGGCGTCAATTATTCCCACTCCCATAGCCGACGAACAGAACGCCGCCACAGCTCCGATATTCGCCATCGTGTTCGATTATGCGGAAAAGGCAGAAGATGGCTCACGTCCGCATCGCCATCCGGATCGCCTCAAAAAGCTTCATGACGACCTGATGATACGCCGGTCTGCTGAGAACATGCCGGACTTCTCGTCGTTCCGGCGAGGACAGCGAAGCGATCTCACGGAATGGGCCGAGTATTTTCAGACCGGCCTAAAGCCCCGCCCCTTCAACATCAGCTCAAACGCCTCGACTCCCGCTGAAATCGTCCTATCGGCGCTGGAGGAGATGAGTCCGCGAGTGGAGGAGATGGTCACCGCCGCACGACGACCCGCCGCCGTGTTTCCAATCGCCTACGAAGATCATTTTGCGGCGCTGCTCCCCCATCTCAGTCCGATCCGGGCCGCCACCCGCATTCTCAATCTGCGGGCGCAGGCCAAACTGGAGCTTGGAGAAACCGTATCCGCGCATCAGGACACAATCTCCTCGCTGCGGCTTGCCAGATTGACCGAATCCGAACCGTACCTTATTTCCGGACTTGTCCAGATTGCCGTTCTCAAATCGTCGCTGCAGACGCTTTGGGAAGGCCTGGAGCGCCACGCGTGGAATGACGCGCAGTTGATCGA
The DNA here is from genome assembly GCA_047618185.1 of Limisphaerales bacterium. Classification (GTDB taxonomy): domain Bacteria; phylum Verrucomicrobiota; class Verrucomicrobiia; order Limisphaerales; family JAYPEY01; genus JAYPEY01. The sequence continues at coordinate 26,200 of JBLHKZ010000018.1, read as the reverse complement.
ATTTGAGCAGGCGCTTGCGCGCATCAATCTCGCGCAGCAGTTTCACCATGCCATGCGCGGCGAACGGAATGCCGGGCTGCTGGCATTCGATGCCGGCGAAAAGAATCTAAGATACATGTTCACCCTTTTCGGCGCATCCGACCGATTTAAAATGACGGCGCTCCGGATGCAGCCGAGCGGATGGATTCAGAGCTCGAAGGCCGCGCTGGTCGAAGCCCACCTGGAACTGATCATGCCCGTCGTGAATCCCGCGTCGATCAGGTTCGATCCCGTGCTGGCTTCGGCAGCTTCCGACACGGTGGACGAACGCGTGCGCGAACATCGTATCCGCGAGTGGATGTTCGCGATGATCTTTCCTGCGATCGGCAAAGCTCTCAAGCGATATGCCCTGACCCAATCCTATGTGAATCAGGCTCGCGTCGCCTGCGCGCTCGAGCGCGCGCGCCTCCAATCCAGCGCGACTAAGTCGGCAAGGTCCTACCCGGCAAACCTCTCCGAGGTGATGAAGCTGTTTCCCGATGGCATTCCCGGCGGACCCTGCACCGGAAAGCCTTTGCGCTACGGTGTGAACACGGACGGAAGCTATTACCTCTACTCCGAAGGTTGGAACCTCAAGGACGACGGCGGAACTGTCAGTCTGAGGGAGGATCAACGCCTCATCGACACTGAGGCCGATTGCGTATGGAGCTTTCCTGATGGCAAGAAGCCAGCGGCTTCCGCCGGCAAATAGCTCGCCGCGCAAGGAAGTCGCAGACGAACGTCAGGTTCACTCCGGAGTTCCGACTCGCGGCATTCCGTCCACGAAGGGCGCCTCGGTTCGCCGAAGTTCGGCGATCGCGGCGGCGCGATACTTGCGCAGCCTTTTGATATTCTTCTTGTCCACCGCAAGGTTGTTCATCTCGTCCGGGTCTTTCTCCAAGTCGTAGAGTTCCTCGACTTCACCCTCGACCAGGTTGCGGATGTACTTGTAGCGGCCCTCGGCCAGCATCACGTACCAGGGCACGCCCGGTCCGTGCGTCGCCTTGGGATCGCCGACCGGCGGGATCACCGCCGTGGCGGAGCCGTATTGCTTGGCGGTGTGCACCAACATCGCCGGATGCCACCAGACCGGAAAAGGGCCGGACAAGACCGGGCTCAGGTCCCGACCGTGCATCTCCCAGGGCAATTCGAGGCCGGATTGCGCAAAGAAAGTTGGAACGAGATCCACGCCGCTGACCGGCTCCTGGACGACGCGCCCGGCCTCGCGTTGGCCGCGATTCGGCGGGAGGCGAATGATCAGAGGCGCCGCCACCGTCGCGGCGTAGGGAGCAACCTTTGACTTGCTGCCCAACTGCCCCCAGGCAAATCCCTGGTCCGAGGTGAACACGATCAATGTATCCTCATCCTGCCCGCTGTCCTTCAACGCCTGCAACAGCCGTCCGACGCCTTCATCGATCGCCAGGACGCCCTGATGATATTGTCGCACCCAATCGCGCAAGGGCCGCCCCGGCATGTCTTTCATGCCGACGGGTGAAACCTTCCGCACTTGTCGCTCGACGGGCTGGCCGTCCTTGCCCGGCTCCCAGAATTCCATCTTGCGCATATACGCCGGTTTGCCCGGACGCGGCGGATACACGCCCGCGGGCGGCGCGACTTGGGCGTCTGGATAAGCCTCCAAATGCCGATCGGCCGGAGTGAACGGCCCATGGACCGCGCCGTAGCAAAGCCACAGATACCAGGGCTTCTCGGCGTCGCCGGTGGGACGATTCTTGCCCTTGATATAATCGACCGCCCATTCCGTGTAGTTGTCGGTGGAATAGCCCTTCACCAACTTGTGCGGCGCGCCGTTCACGCTGATCATTTGATCGTAATAATAATTGGGCGCGTTCTTCGGCAAATCGGGCCGATTCCAAACCATTTGAAAATCCCAATCGCGGCCATATCCCGAATCGACGCCGGTGTGCCACTTTCCGATATGCGCGGTGTGGTAGCCCTGTTCGCGAAACACGCTCGGCCAGAAGCGGCATTTCTCGGGATCGTAGGCGCTGCCGGGATACTGCCCCTCCATGCGCATCGATTCGATTCCGTGCTGATGATGCCCGGTCAGCAAAGTCGCTCGGGAAGGCATGCACCAGGAGCCGATGTAGGCGCGCGAGAAACGCACGCCCTGCGCCGCCAGCGAATCGATGTTCGGCGTGCGCGCCCAGTCGTAGGCCTCGGGGTAGCAACTCACCGTCCGATGCGACTGATCGTCCGTGTAGATGAACAGGATGTTGGGCCTGTCCTGAGCCTGTCGAACGGGTCTGTCCTGAGCCTGTCGAACGGGCCGCTCCGCCGCGAGAACTGAGGCCGCTGCGACGCACAGCATTGCCGCGCCCATCATGGCAACCGCGGCTGCCGAGATTCGTTTTCTTCTCATCAGCGCGTTAGTCGGATCTCGAAGCCGTGCATTTGAATTTCAGCAAATCCAGTGTCCGCATCAGAGCTTCGGCGCCTTCCAGGCGGGAATGCCCTTCTCGGCGAGCTGCTTTTCGTAGCGAACTTTCTGCGGCTGCTCCGGCGCGTAGGGCGCGTCCTCGTTGACCATCAGGGGGACGGTTTCGACCCACCATTTGTCGTAGGCCTTGCGCAGCTTCGCGACGACGTCCGGATGCCGGTCAATGACGTTCACCTTCTCGTAGGGATCCTTGGTAATGTCGTAGAGGTCCTTGTTGTTGACGAATCGCCAACGCTGCGTGCGAACGGCGCAATTCTTAAATTTGCTCTCGTTCGGATCATCGCCCTTGGCCCATCGGCCCTGATGCACGAAAAGCTCACGATCGCGCCACTTCGCCTTCGGGTTGTTGAGCAGAGGCAACATCGACCGACCATCGATCTTCTGAATGCCCGCCGGGATCTTGGCGCCCGCCAGATCGGCCATCGTCTTGAACATATCGATGTGCGCCGTAAGCGCATTGATGTCGACGCCCTCCCCGAGCTTTCCACGCCAATGCCAAAACGCTGGAACATGCGTGCCGCCCTCATAGGGCGAGCCCTTGCCGGTCTTGAATCCCGCGGTCCAGAGATTGACGGACTTGCCGTTCAGCTTGGCGCGCTTGCCGGCCTGCCCGTTGTCCGTCATGAAAATCACGAGCGTGTTGTCCCAGGCCTTCCATTCATCGAGCTTCTTCATCAACAGGCCGAAGTTGTCGTCGATATTCTCAATCATCCCATAGCGCCCGGCAGTGTTGGCGTCGTAGCCCAACTCCAGAAAACGCTTCTTGCACCTCTCGGGCGCGATCATTGGACCGTGCGGCGCGTTGGGCGGGATGTAGGCGAAATAGGGTTTACCCGCGTCGTGGTTCTGCTTGATCCAGCCGAGCGCGGCCTGGAAGAACACATCGGTGCAAAAGCCCTTGGTGCTGACGATCGTGTCGTTGTGAAGAATGGCGTTGTCGAAATACTTGCCCTCCTTTTCGCGGTTCGGCGGGAAGTCCGCGCAACTGCCCTCGTAGGCCTGCCCGATCCCGCCGGCTCCATGAATGAATGTCTCGGTGAACCCGCGACTGTAAGGCTGATAGGCGTCCTCGTCGCCCAGATGCCACTTCCCAAAAATGCCGGTCTCGTAGCCGGACTTTGCGAGCACATCGACAAAGGTCGTCGTGCTCAACGCCATGCGCTCGCGCTCCTTGATGGTGTGGGTGACGCCATTACGAAATTCATGCCGGCCGCTCAACAGCGCCGAACGCGTCGGCGCGCAGGTCGGGCTCACGTGAAATTCCGTGAAGCGCGTCGACATCCCGTAAAAGCGGTCGAGATGCGGCGTGCGCAGGACCTTGTTACCGAGGCAGGACAGGTCGCCCATGCCCTGGTCGTCGGTCATGACGAGAATGATGTTCGGGCGCGAGCCCTTGAGGGATTTGGCCGCGAAACCGGACGGAGCCAGCGCCAGGACCAGAATGAAGAGGAGAAGTTTTGAGGAGAGTTTCATGCCGCGATTCAATCGAATTTCAGATTTGAGTTCACCGGTTGTAGGTGTCGAATCCCAAATTGTCACGACCTGACAAATAGACCCCACCACGGCAGAATTACGAGCGTCCACCGGGATCGGTCCGGGCCCCCAAGGCTCACTTTCAGCTTTCGAAACTCGGCTATTCGCGAATAAGGTGCCTAGGTTCCCGGCACAAAGATGAACGACAAAGAAACCACAAACGCCCCGCCAACCGAGCCCCGCCGTCCACGACGCGCCATGCGAGCGCTCGCATGGCTCGGCTTCCTCGCGCTCTTCGCCCTGGTGACCGCCAATCTCTGGTTGCTGAATCAGGCGACCGAACGCCAGCGACTCGCCGATCCGGAGCATCTGTTCTGGGTCGTCTGCCAGCCCGGGCACTCCGCCGAGGATCGCGCCGAGGCCTTTCTAAAACTCCTGGTCCTGCGCAATCGGGAATGGCGCAGCGCCGACCTTTCCGGTCTCAAACTGCCCGGCGTCAATCTCGCCGAAGCCCCCCTCGCTTACACCGACTTTCGTCGAAGCGTCTTTTCTCGCGCCAATTTCAACGGCGCCTTTCTAAATCAGGCCTTCCTTCAACTTTGCGACCTCACCGACTCCTCCTTCGTCGGCGCCGATCTCTCTGGAGCCGATCTCTATCGCGCCGACCTCGCCAACGCCGACCTGAACCGCGCCAAACTCCCCGGCGCGCGACTCCAGGAACTCAAGGCCCACGGCGCCCAATTCGTCGTTGCGGACATGGGCAACGCCGACCTCGTCATGTCCGACCTGACGGGAGCCAACCTCTCCGGCGCAAATCTCGAAGGAGCCGACATGGAAGGCGCAATCCTGCGAAAAACGAACCTCAGCCTCGCCCGCTTCGTGGGGGCGAATTACGACGACGCGGACTTCACTGACTGCAACTGGTGGCGCGCCCGCGGCTTCGACGCCGCCGCCATCTCCATCCTCAACAATCAATTCCCTCCGACGAAGGACGCGCCCGACAAACTCAAGCAGGACTATCAGGAGTGGCTGAACGAAATCGGGGCGAAGTAGGGCAAACCGGCTCGGTGGGTTCCGCTGAGCCGGGCCAGGCTTTTCTATTCGCGGGGGTTTGAGGTCTCGGTTTCGGCGACGAAAAAGCGGCAGAGGACAGCGGCGCTCCAGGACGCTACCGCGGGGATCGGAAGCCAGGGAGTCGCGAAAGCGTCTTGGAGTGCGCGTGTCCTCTCGCGCTTTTCAGGCCAGATGCGCGTCGATTTTTTTTAGACGCCTTCCAGTCCGGATGACTCCCGCTTGAACGACCTTCGCGCAAATCCCCCGCAAGTTAAGTTCGCGACCGACCGGCGAATTAACCCACTTCATCGCTTCCAATCCATAGCGTTCGACAAATTTCTTGCAGCCCGTGTGCGGAACCGGCGTCACCTCGATCACCGCTTCGCCAATCGCCAGCCGCGTTCCCGCCGGAAGATTGGCCAGACTGAGATCGAGATCGACAAACAATTGATCGCCCGCCAATCGCCAGCGTTCGCGTTGCTGACGCGCGACCAGATCGATCACGCGAGAATTCATGAGATTGAGCTGCATTTCTGGATGAGGGCTTCCGTCCTCCGTCATCGAACTTCGCCGGCGGATCCAGCTATCGCCGATCAGCCCTTCGACAATATCCAGCTTCGCCTCATCCAGCGTCTCGCGTTCGAGGGTCTCAGGCCGGCGCACGATCAACTCAAGCACTCCGTCGTCCGCCGGGGCCTGGCGAATCCGATCGAGCCCGGCCTCCAATTCCGCCAATGTCAGATGATTCATTTCGTCGCTCATCGTTCGTCACTCAGTTCAGCTTAATTCAAATCGATCGACATCTCGCGACCTTGCGCCTTCAACCGGGCGCGATGCGCTTCCACCTCATCCGCCATCGCCGGGTCGAGTTTGATGGCGCGACGCAGGGCGTCCCGCGCTTTGCCTTGTTCGCCAAAATCCAGATAACGAAATCCCGCGTGCAAATGCCCCCGGGCGTCCACCGGCTCCGTCTCGTTCGCCAGGCGGGTGCGGTTGGCCCAGGTTTCCAGCCACTCAAGCCGACGACGCCCATTGCCGAGATAAACCGGGCTCAGCGACTCAAAGTGGGCGGCAAAGGCTTCCCGCCGCGCTTGCCCCGTCCACTCGTGTTTGAAGGGCAGGATGCCGATTTCCCGCAATGTCTCCGCAATGGCTGCGGCGATTTCCTGATGCCCGCCAATCGTCGGATGCACATGATCGAGATACCAATCATTGCCCGGGATGCCATCCGGACTTTGAGCTTCGAGCCACGCCCGCGCGTCGACCAGCGGCGCCTTCGTTTCGCTGGCAATCTTTTGAAAAAATGCATACTGCTGGTCGAGCATACGCAAGGGGCAGACGTCCTCATCCTTGGCCAGAAGGTAGTATTTCGCCGCCTCCTTGCCGCGCTTCAATCGATCCAGACAACGCGCAATGCGCCATTGCACGAGTGCGTATTGAGGATCGATCGCCTCCGCCTCACGGTAACGTTTCAAGGCCTCGTCCAGCTCACCGGCTTTCTCCAGCGACGTGGCCAAATTGAACGCGTCGCGCCAACGCCGCTCGTCGTTCGCCGTCAGCTCTGCGCGATGCTCCGTCTTGTAGGGCGCACAGTCGCGCACATTCGATCCGAGATTCACGAACACCAACGGAACGCCCTTCTCCGCACAAATCTGAACCATCATGCCCACCGCCTCCTCGAACTGCTCCAGCACCCGAGCGTGCCATTCAGCGTCGCGATGATAGGAAGCGTAGCCCGTTTCCAGATCCAGTCGTGTGTCGAAATCGGCGTCGCGATCGGGATTGACGTGCGCCTCCGCCACGGATTTCCCGCGCACGATTCCGCGCCCGACGCTCACGATGCGAGACGAAGCTGCAAGATTGTCGATCCAGCTTCGCGCGGCGGACCGCTCCTTGAGCGAATGATACGTTCTGTCCTCCAGAAACTCATTGTGCCCGGTCGCGATGACGATCAGGTCCGGCTGATAGTCCACGATCTCCCGCAACATCGGCACGATGCGATAACTCGCGTAGGAAATGCCGCCGCAATTCACGACCTCTACGGAACGCTCGGGATTCGTCGCCGCCAGCTCGATCTCCAGCCATTTCGGAAATGCCGTGTCTGATTCGTAGGGACGCCCGTGAACTGTCGAGCCACCAAAACAGAATGCGCGAAATCCCTTGGGCGGCTTGTTCGCGGCGAAGGACTGCTCGGGCAGAAAGGGCATGCGAGTCTTCGAAGTAACGAACCGATCGTCCTCGCGCTCGAACACCGGGATATTGGAGCCGAACCCGGCGAACGTATCCGAACCTCCAGCGGCCTCGCCCACGCCCAACATGCGAAAGGCAATCTCCAGCACGACAAACGGCGCCAGGCCAAGCAGGACGGCGAGCAGCTTGAAGGCTACCCGCGGCTTTCGCGGGGTTGATTTCGGCTCATCGGACATGAAGGCGTATTCCTACCAGTCGAATCGAAACGGCTCAAACCCGATTCTGTGCGATTGAAATAGGACACCTAGTACGGCGTCCCTCTCAACCAAGGAGACGGACGAAAACACACCGTCACTTCGATGCTGCCGCTTCGTATTCGAATGGCTATCTGATCCCTCGTTCGAGAAGCTTTTCAGCGATTTCGGCTTTAGATAATACAGAAATATCAAACCGGCCGGCCCGAATAGAAGTCCGAGCATGAATCCATCCGCCGATCGGCCTTTGTAGTCACCGAGGAGCACGCCCAACAAAGCGGAGGCCAGTACGATCGGCAGCACAATCCACATACCGCACTCGCTCAACCAATTGGCCGTGTTGGACTCGTCCATCTCTTGAATCTAGCGCCGAGGGATTCGAATGACAGAGGGAAAACCCGGAGCGTCAATGACGCTGCCACAATTCGAAAAGCACTCCCGGCGAATCCGAAGCGCTCGACCAAGGAGGGGCGGGATTCCTGCCGCCCTGCCTCGGCACGAGGCACGTTTCCCCTCGAATCCAGACATGCCGCTGCTCCTAACACGTCGACAACCACCAGCGCTCAATTGGCCCTTTCAGGGCCACGGAGGCAGGAATGCCGCCGCTCCTTGGTGGACGACACCGAGCCGCCGGCGCCTACTCCTCCACATCCTCAACCTCGACGACCTTCTTCGCTCCCTTGTTCTTATCAGCTTCGCGCTGGCGTTCGGCGGCGATGATTTCCCAGACTTTCTTGAGGGTCTCGCGGGAGACTGAGGTGATCTCGTAGTCGGTCTTTTCCTCCGCGTCAATGACCCGTAAGGCTCCGCGCTTCTCATTGGACTTCACGCCGTCGGCGAGGACTTTCTTGATGTCGTTGAGGCTCTTCGCGAAGGCGGCAAAACGCTCGCCCAGCGTCGCCAGCGCGTCGGGCGCGTCGGCGGCCGAGGCGACTTTCGCGCCGAGGGTTTCGGCGAGAACTTTCTCAATTGCGGCCAGGCTCTGGCTGAGCGGCTCAAGGGCATCAGACTTCCCAGCTGCCTGCGGCCCGGCGGCGGCGGCGCGCTGCTGCTGTTGCAAACCGGCGGCCAAAACTTTTTCAATGGAGCCCAGGCCCTTGGAGAAGGACGCCAGTTCGCCGACGACTCGGGTCAACGCCTCGCCCTGCAGATCCACGGCCGCCTCTTCGGCGTCCTCGCCTTCGCCCACATCGATAATCTCCGCGGCGCGAGCGGCGGCAAGATCGGCTTGTTGTTTGACCGCCGATCCGATGGCTTCTTTGATCTGATCCAGCCCGTCGGAAAAGGTCGTCAATTGCGCGACCACGCGAGAGACGGGATCGTCCTCGCTGGCGCCGCCGAGCAGGATGTTCTTCTTGAAGGTCTTCTTGATCTCCGCCCAGCGCGCCTTGTCCTCGTCGGTCTGCGCGTTGCGGAGTTCCTTAAATTTCAGGATGTTCGCCTCGGCGCCCGAGGTCAGGGTCTGCGCCTCGTTTTTGTAGTGGTCGTTGATCAGATCGGCGATCTCCTGGTCGTTCATGATGGGCAGGACCTTCTCGGCCATGCGATTCATGTTGCGATAGGAGCCCTGCATCTTGAAAGGCGGCTCGGTGCGGTAGTCGTCGGACTGCGCGGCGGACGCGATGTATTGCAGATTCACGCCCAGGACGGTGTCGCGGATGGTCATCAGCTTCTTCATGACCGAGACCATTTCGTTGATCTCCTCGACCGAGAAATTGCCCTCGAGATTGATGCCCTCGCGCGAATCGGTCTCGGCGATCTTCATGATCGCGTGAACGTCCTTCTGACTGCGGCTGCCTAGCTTCGCGAGCACGGAGTTGGACGTGAGCGAGTTCTCGATGTAGCTGGCCTCGAAGTCGTCGGCCGTCTCGCCGATGATGTCACCGAGATTGTAGGTGTCGGCGCGGTTGGCCAGCATGTCCGGAATCTGAAACTTCTCGCCGGATTCCGTGTAGGGATTTCCGGCCATGACGACGCAGACTTTCTTGCCGCGCAGGTCGTAGGTCTTGGCCCGCCCCTTGTAGACGCCCTCGATCTTTCGTTGGGCGTCGCAAAGGGAGATGAATTTCTGCAACAGCTCGGGATTGGTGTGCTGGATGTCGTCCAGATAGAGCATCACGTTGTCGCCCATCTCCAGCGAGAGATTCAGTTTCTCCATTTCCTCGCGGGAACTGGCGTTGGGCGCCTCAGTCGGATCGAGCGAGGTCACGTTATGGCCGATCGCCGGGCCGTTGATCTTCATGAAGATAATGCCCATCCGATTGGCGATGTACTCCATCAAGGTCGTTTTGCCGTAGCCCGGGGGCGAGATAAGCAGCAGCAGGCCCATGCGGTCAGTGCGGGTGTTCTCGCCGACGGTGCCCATCTGCTTGGCAAGATTGTCGCCGATGATCGGCAGGTAGACCTTGTCGATGAGGCGGTTCCGGACAAACGAGCTGAGCACGCGGGGCTGAAATTCCTCCAGCCGCATGTCGTGCTTCACGTCGTCGATGAGCTTCGACTTCAGATCGTGGTAGCGATGGAAAAGCGGCGCCGTGACGCGCTCGTGCTTTTGCAGCTTCACCATGAAGGCGTTGTAGTCGAGGTAGTAGGAGCCGTCCTGGATCACGGCATGATTGCCCACCAGTTTCGGCAGCCTGGCCTCGGCGGAAACGTCGACAATCGCCAACGTCTCCAACTTGCCGCGCAACAACACGGCAACCGCTTCGTCGAGATAAACGGGATCCAGCTCCGGACCAGAGAGCGCCTCCGCAACTTCGGGCGAAACGGTCTCGCTCGGTTGTTCGGCATGCAGGCTCTCGTGTTCGCCGGAAGTTTCAGACGTCGAGGACGACGTCCCTCTCAGGCTATTGAGATAACCGCCCGCCCAGTCACGGATCAGTCGGAAGCTGCTGGCGAGGTCCTTGCGCACTCCCTCTCGCGCCTCTTCAAACTTCTTGTGAAAGCGCTTCAGCTTGATGTGATTCTCGAAGGCGTTGTAGATATCCGCGGCCTTGCGGCTGACGACGAACCAGTCGTTGTTCGTCAGGTCGTAAAACAGGTATTCGCCGGCGTCTTCCGCGACGTCGACGTCAAAGAGTTTGGTCTCCTCGCAGAACGCGCGAATAAGCGCCTGTAATTCCTGAATGTAGAAATTCTGGGTTTCCTGCCCCGGGAAAAGCTGATTGCGAACGCCGAATCCCTTGAGCTTCGCGGCCAGGACAGGGTCTTTCTTCGCGTGCTCGCTCCAGAAAACCGTGGCGCAAGCGCGGGCATCGGTGGGGTAGCGGAGCAATCCGATATTGCCGTGCATGGAGGCCAACTGACTGACCACCTGCGCGGCGTCCGTGTCATGCACGCCCTTGACGTAGCTCTCGGAATATCGCGAGGCCATGAACTTCTGGACGAAGACCTTACAATCCTCCAGCTCCATCCCGGCGATCTCCGCCAGCGAAGGCAGCGGCGTCTTTCCGTCGCCGCCTGAACCCGAAGCGTCGTTGTCCGCGCGTTCGCAGGCGGTGAGAATTTGATAGGCGAGGAATTCGGCGCGATAAACTTCCCTGGTCTCGGAGATCGTTTCCTGATCCCAGACCGGCCGCGTCGCAAGAAACTCCTCGTCAGTGACCTGCTCAAAGAAATCCGTGCCGGAAAGATGGTAGAACATCTCGCCGTCGCGCAGGACCATGGTGAGATCAAGGTTCTGGGTGTTGACCGAGAACTTGTGCTTGCCGAACTGGATGATGTTCTTGCCGTCGACGAACAGCTCCTGACGATCCTTGAGCTGCCGAACCGCATCCTCGCGAATCGTCTTCAGCCGCGCCTGGATCTCGCCCGCCTTGACCGTGTCTTCCAACTCCGTCAACTGGTCGATGATGTCGCGAACCTTGTCGACCATCAGGTCGGACGCGTAGTAGCCATTAATGTCGTTGATCGACTTCATGTTCTCGACGCGGTTCTGAATCCCCTTGAGGATTCGCTCCGCAGCGGACATGAGCGTCGTGGCCCTCTTGTTGCGCGCCTCCATCAACGCCAGCTTCCGGCTTTCAAAGGCGCTGTAGAGTTCGTCGCGCTTTTCAGAAAGCTGGAGAATATAGTCGTCGAAATCGGCAAATTTCCCTTCCAGCTCCTCCAGCTGGATCATGATCTTGGTCAGATACTCCTCACACTTGGCGGGCGAGTCACAGACTTCGAGATAATTGACGACGCTCTGATCGAGCAGGCGCAGCTGCGCGGTAAACTGCGCGGCGCCCTCCGTCTTCTGAAGGTCGAGCTTACGGCGTTTGAGGGTCGCCTTGATCTGGTTCAGTGGTGCGTAGATCCCGGAGATATTGTCGATGATCCGCGTCGTCTGCGTCGCATCGTCGATCTTCAGATTGCTGACGATTTCAATCAGCATTTCCAGCTCCTGGCCGGTCTTCACGATCGACTCTTCCAGCTCCTTCGCCTCGGCGACCTTGGTCAGCTTGTCGATCTCGCCCTCGTGCGCCCTGACCTTGTCGTCGTAAGGGCTGAGCGCGTCCTCCTGCAGCAGAAAGTCGACGCAGCGATTGGAGAGATCCTCGGCCCGCTCTGTCACTTCAGTCTCGAGCGCCTCGACCGCCTTGACGTCCATGTAGCGGACCTCCTTGAGCGAAATCAGCTCGCCCCGAACCGTGCGCAGCCCCGCGAGTTGTTCCACGAAATCGTTGATCGATTCCAGCTGCCCAAAGGCGATTTCATCGAGCAGCTTGCGGCCCTTCGTGGAAATCTCCTTAAGCTGATTTAACGCGTTTTTCTTGAGACGCTTGACCTTCTCGAATTCATCGATGGCGCCGGCCGCCGCCCCTTTGATCCCGCCGAGCGTCTCCTTGAGATTGAACGCCTCCTGGTGATCCACCCAGAAATAGGCGTCCACGATGTCGCTCGCCTTCTTGACGATGTCGACATAGAGATCCGCGTAAGAGTCCTCCTTGCCCAGCAGGGTGAGGATCTCCTGACATTCGGACATGCAGCGCACGATCGACGGATTGCCGATCTTGTAGAGATGCGAATCCTGTTTTTCGTCGACGACCTGCTCGCTGGCCACGTAGGGCGTACTCCAAACCTGGATCGTGTGGTGCTTCTGTGGATCGTCCGACGCCTTGAAGTAGGCAAGCTCGCCATTCTCGAAAGTCGAGAAGCCATGGCAAACTATCGGCGCTTCAACTGCCTGTGAGATGATGTTGTAGGACATCAACATGTAGGCGCCGTCAAGGCGGTTGTAGAACACGTAAAGATAGTCCTCACCGTTGGGAGCCTGCGAACGGCGCTCGAACAGCATGTTCTCCAGCTCGCTGGGGAACTGCTTCATGTCGCCCAACTGCAGGTAATAGCCGTTGGAAAAAATGATGCCCTGGTCGTCCGGCAGCAGAATGCAGGAATCCTCAACCGCGTCGATGCGGCGCACTTCGTTGATCTTCTCGTTGAAAACCAGGTGCCGCCATTCGGTCTCCTGATACGGGCGAATCTTGAGCAGGATCAAGTTGCCGACGATGGCGTAGAAAATCTCCGCGTCATCGAGCGTCTGATCCTTTTCCACGACCGGTTCGGCGTAGATACCCTCCCCTGATGAAGTATTGTCCTCAATTTTAACGGTCAAATCGCCGCCGACGCATTCCACGAATACGCGGTCGTCGACCGAGATGTGAGGATGCACGCCGGAGCGATGCAGATCGCGATGCGTGCGAACCCATTCAAACTCATGCTGCGACGGATAAACAAATTCGTGATCGCTCCGGTTGCCCTGATAGATCAACTCATCGTCCGGGATGGCCCACTTGAAGGTCTTGATGTCCGTGACGCTTTCGCCGATGCGAAAGACCATGAACAGACTTGGTCCGATCTTCGAAAACTTCACGAAGACCGTCTTCTTGTAATACTTGTAGAGCTGCTTGAAATCGGCGTGAAACTGTTCATCGCCGATGAAGTCGAGCGGGATCTCTGAGAAGGTGTGATCTGCCGGGTTAAATTGGTAGCCCGCGATAACGTCCTCCAGCTTGGTCTCCGTCTTAAGGCCGAAGCGGACGTTGTAGCCAAACAGGAAACGCCCCTTGCCCACGGCGATCATATCGCGCGGCACGCAGTTGTTCACCGTGGTCACGCGCTCGGTGGCAATGAGCGTGGTGGGGATCGCGCCGAAGACCTCCTTCCGCGCGGCGTTCAACTTGTCGACGCGCTCGCGCAGCTCCTTGGCCTGGGCGTTGAGGCGGCTGCGTATGATCTCATACGTGCCCCCCTCGAGCACGGTCTGCTCGCCGCCCTTCGGGTTCTGCTCGTTTTCCTGAATTTCGTTTTCGTCAGCCATGACGGGAAAAAATCTGTTTAGCCGTTACGTTGGGTCGTTCTACGTCGACACTTCCTCCCGGCGAAAAAAGGGGACGCCTCATTCGAGGCATCCCCATCATGGCAACCAAATGTCAGTCGCGAGCCGGGACGCCGAGCGTTACTTCTTCTTCGCCGCCGGCAGCAGCGTCGCGACGGGGCTGTCCTTGAGCCCCATCTTCTCAGCGAGTTCCATCAGCCGGCCGATGGCGCCCTTGGAGGCTCCATCTTCAGCGGCGGTCATCAACTGACCCAGCGCCGCGGAGATGGTGAGGTTCTTCAAGTCCTCGGAGGACAGGCCGAACTTGTCGATGAAGCCCTTCAGCTGATCCTGGAAATAATCCGGATCGCCGTTGAAGAAGGTGTCCTTCACATCGCGCAGGGTGTCGCTGTTGCCGATCAGACGATCGACCTGTTTGCCGGCCGTGATCGAGTTGACGATCTTGTCGAAGAAGACCTGGTCTCCGCCCACGATATCGATCTTCGCGGACTTGAGCGCCTCGCCCAGCACCTTGGCCTGCTCGGCCGCGATGTCCTTCTGAATGCTGATCTGCGCCAGCTCGATCTCTTTGTCCTTGTTGAGGCGCAATTTGAATTCCTCGTGCTCGCGGCCCACGCCGTCGAACAGTTTCATCGCTTCGGCCTTTTCGGTGATGCCTTTGGCATCGGCCGCAAACTTGCGTTCTGCGCCCGTGGCTTCGGCGGTCAGTTGCCTCTCAGTGCCGGTGGCTTCAGCGGTCAGCTTGAGCTCCCTGACCTTGGCCTCGGCCGTGCCGTGCTTCTCGATCGCCCCCGCCTTGGCGGTGATCACCTGCGCTTCGCCCAGTCCGGGCGCAGCGGTTTCGGCGATAGTCGCCTCGGCCAGTTTCTTCTTCGCGTTGGCATGGCGTTCGGCCTCTTCCTGATGGGCGTCCGCCTTGACGATGGTCTGTTCGGCTTCGCGCTCGGCGGCCGTCTTGGCGGCCTCGGCGGCCTTTACTACCACATAGGCATCCTGGTCCGCCTTCAGTTCGGCAGAGCGTTTGGCCGCCTCGGCGCTCTTGGTTTCCTTGATCAACAGATCCTGCCCGTCCATTTCGGCGGCGGTAATCTTGACCTGCTTGGCGCGGTCAGCCTGCGCAAAGGCCTCGGTGTCCTTGATCTTCTCCTTCTCGACGACCACGTGCTTTTCGACCATCACCCGCTCGCGAATGATATCCTGAATCTTCTTCTGCTCGACCTCGACCGCCTTCTCTTTTTCGATCTGAGCCAGGGTGACAATGCGCTCCCGCTCGGTGACTTCGAGTTGCCGATCCTTTTCGACGCGCTCGGTTTCCACCGCTTCGGTGCGTTCCTTGTTCTTGCGGGCGACGATGATCTGCCGGTTCTTGTTCTCCTCGGCGATGTTGATTTCCTCTTCCGCCGCGATGCGAGCCTGCTCGGATTTGAGCCGTTGTTCGTGCTCGATCTTCTTCGCTTCGGCCTGTTCACGCGACGTCACGGTCGAAATTTCGCGATACTGCTTCTGTTCGGCTTCAGCCTGCTGGCGCTCCAGCTCGAGAATCGCTTCGCGCGCTTCGACGTCCTGCTGCTTGATGACCTTCTGCTTGTCGCGCTCAATCTGATTGGTGAGCTTGGCCTGGGTGGCGGTCAGATCCGTGATCTTCTTGATGCCCTCGGCGTCGAGAATATTATCCGGGCTGAGGTCCTCGATCTTGGTCTGTTCCAGATGGTCGATCGCCGCGTCCTCCAGAACGTAGCCATTCAAGTCCGTGCCGATGATCTTGATGATCTCATCGCGAAAACTTTCACGGGAGTCGTATAGCTGCACGAAGTCGAACTGTCGACCGACGGTTTTCAACGCCTCGGAAAACTTGGCGTCAAACAATTCGCGAATGGCGTTAATGTCCGAGGCGCGCTCGCAGCCAATCGTTGTCGCGACCTGGATGACGTCCTCGACGGTCTTGTTCACCCGGATGAAGAAGTTCACCTGAATATCCGCCCGCATGTTGTCTTTGCAGATGAGGCCGTCCTTGCCCATTCGCGACACCTCCAGGCGATTTACGGAGATGTCCATATACTCGACGATGTGGGCGATCGGCACGACGACCATTCCCGTGAAGGCAACCTTTGTTCCACCCATACCATTTCGAATAATCGCCTGCCCCTGCTCCACCTTGCGGTAGAAGCGGGCGATCAGGGCGAACATGCCGATGATGACGACGACTAGCACGCCGACGCCAAACAAGACTAAGGGTTCTGCAATCATTAACATAATTTATTCCTTCAGTTTCGGTTCTTCGTATTTCACAACTTTAAAAAGGCGCTCTTTCTTGTCCTCCTCGACGACCAGCACCTTGTCGCCGCGCTTAAAATCGTTCTTCGCTGACGAACGCACGTTGATGGTGATTGGGACGCCGTCAATATCGACGGTGGCCTGCCCAAAAGTGGCGCTGACCTCACCGGTGTCGACGGTCGCGACCTTCCCGACCAGTGCCACCTTTACGTTCATGTCCTTGGAAAGGCTCTTGAAAAGCTTCTTCAAGGGCAGCGTCATAAAGTGGGTGAGGATGACGCTCAGCAGAAAATTCGGGATCATCAGGAGCAGCGCACGCATCCAGGTGAGATCCGGATTGAAATAGTAGTTGGCCGTGATTGAAAAAGCCCAACCGCAAAACGTCAGGACGCTCATCACAATCATCATTGGCACGTCCATCACATTCAGAAAATCGAATATCGCGTGAAAGATCCCGCCGGAAGCGTGAGCGTCCGCATGGTGATCGACATCGGCATGCCCATCCACATGCGCGTCCAGGTGACCGTCCACATGCACATCGTGGCTCACGTCAAAATCAGGATTGAAGGAATCCAGATCGAACAGCCCCGCGATCATCAGCACCCAGTAGATCAGGCAGACCAGCAGCGGCACGGTGAATGGAAGATTCACCGGGGAAAATGCGTGATGATAAAGTTCCAACATGGTTCGGTTGCGTTAAGCGTTAGTCCGATTGCGAGGCCTCAGATTCGCGGATACTTGAAACGAACTTTTTTTTCGTTTTTGGGGTTCCACTTTGGCATCTGGGTTTCGCAACTGGCGTGCATCAAACCACCTTGGGCGCCGATGCGCATTTATAAAACCGGAAATCTATTGTAAGGCAAGCGGGAAAGGGTTTTGAGAAGTCATTCCGGCGACGCCCTGAGATTCACAGCGCCGACAAATTCGAAGCCGCCTCAGAGCTGGTGCCCGGGATGCGAGCAGGTCGGGTTCGCCGCCACCGATTTGATCGTGTAACGGCCGCCCAAAGGGCAGGTCGGCTGATTTTTGAGGTAACGCGTGACCCCGTAAAGGTCCTCGGGGCGCGGGACATCGCGCCCCGTCAACTTGTTGTCAATCGCCCACTGCTGCTTGGCCCCGTCGATCTGTCTGAGATTGGCGATGCAAGTCCTTGTTTGAATCGCAGGACGGTCGGCCGGTTTAACGAAACGAGCCACGGCGCCAAGCTGGGCGCGCTGTTTTTCAAGCCGCTCGGCGGACTCGCTCTGCACCTGAAGCACGCGCGCCTGCAATTGTTGAACTTCCCGCTGCAGCCGTTGATGCTCCGGTCGCAGCTTGGTCAATTCTCCCGACTCGGCGCGAAGCTTGTGTATCTCCGCATTATCCTGTCGCATCCGCTCGATCTCGCCGACCTGGACCCGCAACTTCTTCAGCTCGTTTTCCTGCTGCGCAATGGTCTGAGTCAATTTCGCGCTGGATCCCTGCAATTCCGTCGCTCGTTTTTCATTCTCGCGCTTCGCGCCAAACATCAAAATAAGCAGCGCGAACATCACCACAGCGGAGACAACGACCACGGCCTTGAGCGCCGTGGTTCCGGATTCTCTGGATATTGAATGTCTCATGCTAACGGTGGGTTGAATTAGGGCTCCGTGGACTCGTTTTCACTGAGTTGATTTCTACGCCAATGCGGTGCGTTCGTCCAGATTCAATGCGCTTGCCTGCGGAGCGCCGAAACCCTAGATTCCGCGATTCATCCCCGAAATGAATTTTAGATCCACCCTCAAAGTCGGCTTTGCCGCCTGCCTCGTCGCGGGGCTTTGCGCCTGCGCGACGTCGCCGGACGATCGATCGCATCGGCTGGAGCTCGACACACCCGACGCCTTTGGCGCGGCTGGTCATGGCGATTCGCTGTCGACCGCGGGCTGGCTGGCCGATTTCAGCGATCCGGCCCTGGCTCGGCTGGTCGCCGAGGCGCAGCAAAACAATCCGGACTTGCGGGCCACGGCCGCCCGCATGAACGCGGCGATGGCCAGCGCCCGCTCCGCCCGCTCGGGCCTTTTCCCCACTGCCTCAGGGAGATTTGGCGCGACGCGCAACAAACGCTCGACCGCCGCCGGATTCAGCCTCGCCAATCCCGTTTCGGACGATTTGGGATTCAACGCCAGCGCCGCCTGGGAGCTCGATCTTTGGGGCAAGATCCAGAATCGCTCCAAAGCCGCAACGGCGGATTTTGAAGCGGCCACCGCCGATTATCAGGCGGCTCGATTGTCGCTCGCGGCGAATACCGCCAGCGCCTGGTTCAACGCCGTCGAGGCCGAGCTCCAGGTCCGGCTTGCCGAACAGACCCATCGTAGCTTCCAAACTAATCTCACGGTCATCGAAAAGGGCTTCGATCGCGGCGTCAGCAACGCCCTGGATGTGCGGCTCACTCGGGCCAACGTCGCCACCGCGCGCGCCAGTCTGAAACAGCGGGAGCAGCAACACGACGCGGCCGTCCGAACCCTCGAGGCTTTGCTGGGCCGCTATCCCGCCCGGCTGATGGGCACGACGGCCGCCCTGCCCCGGATCGATCGAGCCGTGCCAGCGGGACTGCCCTCCGATTTGCTCAAACGCCGTCCGGACATCCTCGCCGCCGAACGCCGACTGGCCGCCGCCGACGAACGCTTCAAGGCCGCGCGGAAGGACTTGTTTCCGACGATCAGCCTGAGCGCCAATGGCGGCACCTCGACCAGCGAATTGCGCGACGTGCTCGATCCCGATTCCAATGTCTGGGGATTTGCAGCCAACCTCACTCAGCCCATTTTTCAGGGTGGGCGACTGCGCGCGAATCTCAAAGCCAGCGAAGCCAACACCGAGGCCGCCCTGGCAAATTACACACAGACCGCTCTCACGGCGTTTAACGAGGTCGAAACCGCCCTGGCCGCCGGCGGTTTTCTGCGCGATCGCGAAGCGGCGCTGCGGGAATCGGCCGCAGAGTCCGCCAAGGCCGAGGAACTGGCCTGGAGCGAATATCAGCGCGGCCTGGTCGACATCATCACCGTGCTCGAATCACAACGACGCGCCTTTTCCGCGCGCAGCCTCCAGATCCAGATCTCCAACCAACGGCTTCAGAATCGCCTGACTCTCTACCTTTCACTCGGCGGCGACTTTGACGCGCTTGAACTCGCGACCGCAGGGTCCGCCGCCACAACCCCTGATGCGTCGAGCCCCGACCCAGGCAACTAACTGAAACTTTTTCATGATTTTGCCAGTCAAAACCCTGACGTGGCCGAATTCTCGAACACGACCGCATGAAACCATTCCGAATCATCCTGCCCATCATCATCCTCGCCGCCGCCTTCGGCCTAGGATGGAGCTTGATGAACAGCGAACCCGAGCCGCGTCGTTGGGGCGCGCCGTCCTCGCAGCTGAACGTCGAAGCCAGTCCGCTCAAAACCACCTCCTATCAGGTCATCGTGACCTCCCAGGGCGTTGTGCGCGCGCGGACCGAAAGCACGCTGATACCGGAAGTGGCCGGGCGAATCATCAGCGTCGCGCAGGAATTCCAAAGCGGCGGATTTTTCGAAAAAGGCGAGATTCTGGTGACGATCGATCCGAGTGACTATGAAACCGCGCTGGTTGTCGCCCAGGCCGCCCTGACCCAGGCGGAGTCCGCGCTCGAACAGGAAGATGCCCTTACCGCGCAGGCTTTGGAAAACTGGACTTCCCTGGGCGACGGCTCCAAACCCACGGCGCTCGCCCTTCGCAAACCGCAGCTGGCCCAGGCTCAGGCCGTCGTCGCCTCGGCCAAGGCCCGTGTCGAAGAGGCCCAACGCAACCTCAAGCGCACCGAGGTCACGGCGCCCTACGCCGGCCGCATTCTGGATAAGCAGGTCGATGTCGGCCAATACGTGTCTCCCGGCGCCGTGCTGGCGAGCATCTACGCGATCGACTACGCGGAGATCAGGCTTCCGCTTTCCGATAAACAACTCGCCTTTGTCGATATCCCCGATC
Source organism: Limisphaerales bacterium (assembly GCA_047618185.1). GTDB lineage: Bacteria > Verrucomicrobiota > Verrucomicrobiia > Limisphaerales > JAYPEY01 > JAYPEY01. The sequence goes on along the minus strand of JBLHKZ010000018.1, from coordinate 6,189 downwards.
GCTACCGGGGCGATTCGGCAAGAGTCCTGGAGAACGGCCCGAAGACAACCCTCCGCAGCAATGTCGGCCGGGCGGACATCGATTGGGAGGGAACCATCGTCCGGACAGAGGGCGCCTTCGACACAACCAGCCGCCAGCTTTTTGTGATCGCCCAGGTGGACGATCCCTACGGCCGCAAGAAGAGCGACAAGCCGCCTTTGAAAGTGGGGCAGTTTGTCGTCGCCGAAATCGAGGGAGCCAGACTTGAAAACGTGTTCGTCATACCTCGATCCACGCTTCGCAAAGGCGCAGAGATTTTGATCATCGACGACGCCAACAAATTGTTTCGCCGATCGATCGACATTCTGTGGAGCGATGAAAACTACGTCGTCACCCGTGATGGCCTGAAAGCGGGCGAACTCCTCTGCCTCACTCAAGTGCCCTTCGCGGTGGACGGCGCGCTTTGCATTCCCGATATCGAAGGCAAGGGCAAACGCGTCCTCGAAGGCCAGGGCAAAGGAAAAGGCGGGAAAGGCAAGGGCGGCGGGCCGGGCAAGAAAGGCGGGGCGCCCAGCGGCAAGGGCGCAAAGTCGAAGGGAAGCGCGCAATGAAAGGCATCATCGCCTGGTTCTGCCGCAACGGAGTCGCGGCCAATTTGTTGATGTGCGGCATCCTCTCGATGGGGATCGCCCTGCTCCTGGGCAGCTTCCCGGTCAAGCAGTCGGAAAACCCGAAATTTCATAAGTTTCAACAGGACATCGCGGGCTTTCTTGGCGCCATGCCCACCGAGGTGTTTCCCGATTTCGAGCTGGATATCCTGGAAATCGGCGTCGAGTACCGCGGCGCCACGCCGGCCGAAGTTGAGGAATCCATCGTCGTAAAAATCGAAGAAGCGATTCAGGACCTCGAGGGCATCAAGAAGATCTCCTCCTCCTCCGCCGAGGGCGCGGGCGCGGTCACAGTCGAAGTCGAGAGCGACTACGAGGTCCGCGAGATGCTCGACGACGTCAAGAATCGCGTCGACGCCATCAGCACCTTCCCCGATCTCGCGGAGAAACCCATCGTGCGCGTCGCGCAACGATCCAGCGCGGTGATCACGGTCGTGCTCTCCGCTGAGATGGATGAAGCGGCGCTCCGCACACTGGGTGAATTGACTCGCGACGAAATTGCCAATCTTCCGAAGATCACACAGGTTTCGCTCGGAGCCGTTCGGCCCTACGAAATCGGCATCGAAGTTTCCGAGGAAACCCTGCAACGCTACGGACTCACGCTGGCCGCCGTCGCGCGGGCGGTCTCGCAAACATCGATCGACCTTCCGGCCGGCTCCATCAAGACGCGCGCCGGCGAAATCCTGCTCCGCACCAAGGGGCAGGCTTACGTGCAGGAGGATTTTGAAAAAATCGTTCTCCTCACCCGCGAGGACGGCACTCGCCTGACGCTGGGCGAGATCGCGAACGTCCGGGACGGGTTTGAGGAAGAGCCGCTCTTTGCGACCTTCAACGGCAAACCCTGCGTGCTGATCAATGTCGCGCGCGTCGGCGACCAGAACGCCATCGAGTTGGCTCAAATCGTTAAGGACTACATGGATCAGAAGCGCGCCAGCCTGCCCTCCGGAGTCTCCATCGACTACTGGAACGACCGTTCGCGAATCGTGGCCGGACGTCTGGACACCTTGCTCAAAAGCGCCTGGTGGGGCATGTGGTTCGTCATTCTCGTGCTGGCCCTGTTTCTTCGCCCATCCGTCGCGATCTGGGTCTTCCTCGGCATTCCGATCTCCTTTGCCGGGGCGATCATGCTCATGCCGCTCATCGGCGTGAGTTTCAACATCTTCAGCCTGTTCGCCTTCATCCTGGTGCTGGGCATCGTCGTCGACGACGCGATCGTCACCGGCGAAAACGTGTTCACCCATCTGGAGAATGCCCCCGCCGGGACCGACGGAACGGACGCTGCCATCAAGGGCACCCAGGAAGTCGCCGTGCCCGTGGTGTTCGGCATCTTGACGACCGTGGTGGCCTTCGTGCCCCTGCTGATGATCGAAGGCACGCGCGGCAAGATCTTCGCGCAGATCTCGCTGGTGATCATCCCCGTGCTCCTCTTCTCACTCGTGGAATCAAAACTGATCCTGCCCGCGCATCTGAAGCATCTCGCAACCGGCAGGAAGAAGGCCAGCGAGCTCAACTTTCTCTACCGATTTCAACGGCTGTTCGCCGACGGGCTCGAGATGTTCGTGCTAAAGGTCTACCGCCCCACCCTGGCAGTCGCCTCCGCTCATCGTTACATCACGCTTTCCCTGTTCATCGGAACCGCGACCATCATCTTCGCGCTGGTCGCCAGCACGCGCGTGCAGTTCGTTTATTTTCCACGCGTGGAAAGCGAGACTGCGACGGCGACCTTGACCATGCCCCTCGGCACCCCCTCCGAGGCGACTCAGCGATACGTGACTCTAATTCGCGAGAAGGCCGAAGCCCTGCAGGAGAAATACACCGACGCCGACGGCAACAGCGCCGTTCTCAACATCATGGCCGTCACCGGCGGGCAGGGCCAGACTCGCGGCGGCGGACCGCGGGGAAGCAGCGCCTCCAGCGGCCAGTCCCACGCCGGCGAAATTTCCCTCCGCATGTCCCCGCCAGAAACGCGCAACATCGATATCGGCAGCCGCGACCTGGTCAATGAATGGCGGGAAAGTATCGGCTCGATCCCCGGCGCCAAAGAGCTGAATTTTCGCGCGGAGATCGGACGAGGAGGCTCGCCGATCGACGTCCAACTCGCCGGTCCCAGCTTCGACGACATGGCCGAGGCCGCGACGAAGATCAAGGCCCAGCTCGCCACCTACGCGGGCGTCTTCGACATCACCGACACCTATCAGGACGGAAAAGAGGAGGTGAAACTCAAGATCAAACCGGAAGCCGAAATGCTCGGCCTGACGATGACCTCCCTCGCCCAACAGACCCGGCAGGCCTTTTTCGGCCAGGAAGCCCAACGCATTCAACGCGGACGCGAGGAGATCCGCGTCATGGTTCGCTATCCCAAAAATGAACGTGAATCGCTCGCCAATCTCGAGTCCATGCGCGTGCGCACCCCCAATAACACCGAGGTGCCCTTCTCCGCCGTCGCCGACGCCGAAATGGGCCGCAGCTTTTCCACCATTCGACGCGTCGATCGCAATCGCACGATCAGCATTTCGGGGGACGCCGACAAGGAAGCGGTGAACATGACGCAGATTGAAGGCGATCTGAGTGAGTTCCTCGCGGGACTTGTGCCGCAGTATCCAGGCATGACCTACACCTTCGAAGGTGAATCTCGCGAGCGCGCCGATTCCTTCGGCAGTCTCAAAGTCGGAGGGTTCTTCGTCTTCTTCGTTCTCTACGTGTTGCTCGCGATTCCATTCCGTTCATACGTGCAACCTTTGATTGTCATGTCGGTCATTCCTTTTGGACTCGTAGGAGCCATCGTCGGCCACATGATCATGGGAATGCCGCTCAGCATCATGAGCATATTTGGCATGCTCGCGTTGTCCGGCGTGGTCGTTAACGACAGCCTTGTGCTCGTCGATTTCATCAATCGCCGGCGAGAGGAAGGCGTCGAGCTGGTCGAGGCGGTGCGCATCGCGGGCGTCCGGCGCTTTCGCGCGATCATCCTCACCTCAATGACCACCTTCGTCGGACTGATGCCGCTTCTATTTGAGAAAAGCACGCAGGCGCAATTTCTGATTCCCATGGCCATTTCGCTGGGCTTCGGAATTCTGTTCGCGACGCTCATCACCTTGTTCCTCGTGCCCATCAATTACCTGGTCCTCGAGGACATTCGAAAGGGATTCAAATACATCTGGAACTGGGAGCCCGGCGCCTCGCGCGCTCCCAAACCGTCCAAGGTCTGAGCCTCGCCCCGGCCTGAACATTCGTCGCTCGACTGCAGGACTTTTTGCGACTCAGTCTCACTCGACTTTGACTTGCCAAACCCGCGAGCGGCCTTAAATACTTCGCGCGTTCGAGACGGAAAACCGACAATCACAGAGTTCTCAAGAAAGAAAAATTATGGCACATGTAGTTACCGAAAATTGCGTAAAGTGCAGGTTTACCGACTGCGTTGACGTTTGCCCCGTCGCTTGTTTCTACGTCCTCGACGACCAACTGGTCATTCACGCCGACGATTGCATCGACTGCACGGCCTGTGTCGCCGAGTGTCCGGTGGAGGCGATTTTCGCAGAGGAAGACGTGCCCGAGGAGCACGAGAGCGCCATCGAGTTCAACAAGGACGAGGCGGAGCGACTGCAAGGCGAAGGCGTGGACGCCATCACCGAACGGATGGACGCGCTGCCCACCGCCGAGGAGCGCAAGACCGAGCTCGGTTTCTAGGCTCAGACTCGCCTCCTTCACCCCTTTCACAAGAACCGCACGGCAATCGCCGCGCGGTTCTTTTTTTGTGGGAGAGCGCTGCGGTTCGATTCTCCCGCCATCCTTTTTTGACATGCCCGCGCTCGAATTCGAACTAGCCCTTGTCAAGCGTCGCTTGACTCGTAGACTCGCTCCCCTTTCTAGGGAACCAATCAGCGTTTTATGCCCATTCCCTTCAGGATGGGCTTTTTTGAGGCCCCGGAAACGTGAACTCTGAACCATGCGCCGCGCACAGCAATTGTCGTAAAAAGATGGCTGAACGGAATAAAATATTTGGAATTGGTTACTCAAAGACCGGCACGACGAGTTTGACAAAAGCCTTGCAGATGCTCGGGATCAACGCGCTGCATTTCCCCTTTCACGCAATGCGTCACTCCAACGAGGAGTTGACGCTCAACTACGACCGACTCCAGGCGCGCGAAGCCTACACCGACACGCCCATCCCTCTATTCTACAAGGACATCGACAAAAAATTCCCCGGCTCGAAGTTCATTCTCACCGTGCGCGACATGGACGCATGGCTTCGCTCCTGCGAGAAAAACCACGTCTGGCCCGGCGAATACGTGCACGACAAAGCCATCCGAAATCAGGCCTACGTGCGCACCCTCCTGAACCTCCATTACGAGCTCTACGGCGCCGTCTCGTTCCAACGCGAGGCCTTTCGTCGATCGCACGAAAATTACATCGAAGACGTGATGGACTACTTCAAGGATCGCCCCGACGACCTCATCGTGATGGATGTATGCTGCGGCGACGGTTGGCAGAAACTTTGCCCCTTTCTTGAAAAAGAGATCCCTGACGTTCCCTTTCCCAGAACCAATGCCGGCATGGACAAATATTTCAAACGCGAAACCCGCCGACTGTTTTGGAAGTGGGTGGCGGCGCTGCATTTCGGAACCCAACGTTCGGTCAAATACGTTCCGAAATATCAGGAATAATGAAATCGCAGCCGCGTTGCCCGCGGGCAGCCTACTTCATCCGCTCAAGCCACTTTCGAACCCGTGTTCTGAGCAACCCGTAGCACACCAATGAACCCGCCAGGAATGCGGTCGTCGTCCAGGCGTTTTCGAAAACATTGAGGTTGTCTCCCACTCCCCTGCCTAACGCCCAACCCACCACCGTTATCAGGGCGTTAATGATCGCCAGCGCAATTGAGTTGTACGCCAGATAGCGAACAAAGGGATAGTTGATACTGCCGAAATAGATCATCGAAATCAGGCGCAGGCCATACATGAACTTGATGAGGATAAATATCTTCAAGTCATGCCGGGCGTATTTCTTGCGCAACACATTCAGCCGCTCGTAGGCGGGAGCGACTCGCTTCATCGCGGTGAACCGATCGACCAGGTGAGTGCGCCCCAGAAAGAAAAACAGGGTGTCCTTTACGTGATTACCGATCGTGGAGAAAACAAAAACCGTCACCGGATCGATGACACCCATTCCGGCCGTCACCGCGAACACCAGCGTGGCGGAATTCCCCCAAAGAAACGCCGCAAGGAAACAGGTCGCCGCCGTGTGCTCGATCAGGAAAAGCGCGATCCGGTCGAGCGACATGTCGAAGTTGGCGTCTGAGATTGCGTCATTGGGGAGGACGACCATGTCGCCCCCGCCGCAAGAACGTCAAGGGAAGATCCCTTTGCCTACCGGAAGTCGGACAGCGCGATTAAAAAAACTGACCTCAAAACGCGAGCGGCGATTGACAAATTGTCGAACACGCATAAAGTCCTCCGCCTTGGCGCCTCCCTAGCTCAATTGGTAGAGCAGTTGACTCTTAATCAATTGGTTCTCGGTTCGAGTCCGAGGGGGGGTACCATTT
>JBLHKZ010000017.1:0-38155 GCA_047618185.1 Limisphaerales bacterium | reverse complement strand
GGCCTGGGCCGCGTCCGTGATGTGAGGAGCGGCCCGGACGGCTTCCTCTACGTCACGCTCAACAAGCCCGGCAGCGTTCTGCGGCTGGTTCCCGCGAAGTAACGATTCAATCGAGAATCAATTCCCCAAAAACTGAACTACGCCCGTTTCGACGGCGCCTATCAGTTTATCGAAGGATGAGACACAGAGGACGATTGGGCTTCGACTGTATTTCAAAAGCGGCAGAGGACAGCCGCAGTCCAAGACCTGTCGGAACACGAACGGGCCTGGGATTTCGCGATAGCGTCATGGAGTGCGGCTGTCCTCTGCCGCTTTCGTCGTCGATAATTCCAGGCCAAACCCCGGCGAAGAAATCCGATCGGTGAAATCCAGCCCTTACGCCTTAAGTTGAAGCCGATGCGGGGCCCGCCGAGCCGATTCGTGGTTTCAGTTCTTTTCGGAAGTCCTTTTCGGTAATCGCTCTACGCCCCTCTTCCGGCGTTCGAAACACCAAGCAGCAAAGTTTTCAGTTTGGGTCTACCCCTTGGAGCCGCGATCGAACACGCTCGCCAGGATGTTGGTGAATCCGTTCTTGGCGTCCTCGATGATCGTGTAGAAGACCGGGACGGCCAGGAGCGTGAACAGCGTCGCCGAGGTCATTCCGCCGATCAGCACCAGCCCAAAGCTCTTAAAATTGACACCCATGTTTTCGGAGGAGCCAAAGGTTAACGGAATCATTCCGCAGATGGTCGTGAGCGCGGTCATGATGATCGGCCGAAAGCGATGACGGGCCGCGGTCAAGAGAGCCTCCGTGCGTTCGATTCCCGTTCGGCGCAATCGGTTGGCGTAGTCGACGAGCACGATCCCGTTGTTGACGACGATCCCGATTAACAGCAACGCGGCGGTGTAGACCATTTGATCCACAAAGGTGTCAGTCAGTTTCAGGACGAGGACCGCGCCCATGGAGGCGAGCGGGATCGTCATGATGATGGATAGCGGAACCAACGTGCTTTCAAAGAAGAAGGCCATCAGCATGTAGACAAAGAGAATCGCCAGGAGAATCATGTGAAAGCCCTTCTTCCGATCCTTCGCCTCGAACTCCACCTTTTCCTCGTCGAAGGACACGCCCTCGGGCAGATCGATGTTCGCCTTGGTCTGCTCGATCGCCTGCTTGATCTTCCAGCTCTCGGGGCCGGGCTTGATCTTCATGCCAAACCATTGCTGCACCTTTTTGTTCTCCCGACGAATCGCGTTGTCCTCGTTCTTCAAGAACCGGGTTCGCGTGATCGCTCCGACTGTGCTCACCCGGCCGTCCTCGGTGGGTATCTGAATGTTGTTCAGATCGGCCAATTCCGAACGGTCTTCCTCCTTAAAGACCAGACGCATCGGGACTTGTCTTCCCTTCGCATTGAAACGAGGCAGGTGTTCCCCGCGGACGGCGGCCCCAATGGTCCCGGCCAGGACAGCGGGATTGACTCCGATCGAGCTCGCCTTGTCCCGGTCCACGATCAACGCCATCTCGCTGGGGCTCTCTTCCTTGTCGGGGCTGTCCATCATGGAGACCACGCCGGGTATCAATTCGAAGGTGGGCTTCAGGTCTTCGGCCACCTGCTTCAGCAGTTCGGGATCATCGCCGATCAACCGGATGTGATGCATGGCTTGCTGGCCGTCCTTCTGGCCGTCGCCTTTCCTGCCCTTGTGTTTGACGATGACTCCCGGCTCCTCGGGGAAATCTTCGTAGATCTGGTCGATGGCCTCTTCGCGGGTCAGATCGCTGACTCGGTCGGGCGCAAAGAACCCCGCGTAGCGGCCATACCATTTCCCGTAAAACACTTCGTGCGCCTTCAGATCGTAGACCTCCTTGTTCGTCTCCATCAGGGCTTCCACTTTCTGCATGTAGCCCAGTCGTTGCTCCATGGTGTAATTCTCTGGAAACTGGATATTGATGCTGAAGTAGCGAATCATCTCCGGCTGCTTCCGGTCGCGATTGAGCGTCTTCGAACCCAGCCAGGTCACGGCCAGCAATCCGATCAGGATCACGGACATATCCAGCCGGCGTTTCAGGAAGAAACCCAGCGCCCGGTTGTAGCCCCGATTGAATCTCTCGAACGTCCAGTCGTAGATCTTGCTAAAGACGACGCCCAACAACCTTGAGGGACTCCGGCTCGTCTTCCGGGCGTCGCGTTTCTTGTCGGAAAGAGTGACGTAGACGCAAAGCGGAATGAACAACAACGCCATCCCCAGAGACGCCGCGATGGAGGTGATCACCGGCAGCGACATATTCATGACCATGAACTTCAACCGGCCGTCGAAGAGCATGGCGGAGCTGAAAACGATCAGCGTGGTGCAGGTCGCAATGGTGATGGCAAAACCGATTTCGCTGACGCCGCGCAGGCAGGCTTCCTTCCGGGGCAGCCCATTGGAGAAATGCCGGTGAATGTTCTCCGCGACGACGACTGAATTATCCACCAGCAGCCCGACGCAGATCACGAGCCCCATGATCGTCAAACCATTAAGGGTCTTGTCGGCGAAGAACATCACGGTAAGCGCGACCAGGAGACAAAGCGGAATCGCCAGGGAAATGACCACCGTCATGCGGAATTGGCGCAGAAAGAAAAACAGGACTATGGCGGCCAGCGCGGCTCCGATCTTGCCGTTGTCGATTAGGGCATCGAGCCGCCCGACGATCTCCTCTCCCTGATTGTCGTAAATGCTCAGATCGAATCCTTTCAAATCCGGATTCTTCTGGATTTTCTCAATCGTCTTCTCCACCTCCTTGCTCACCTGCACCGTATTGGCCTCGCTCTCCTTTTTGATCGAGATCCCGTTGGCCGGCATGGAGTTGTATCGATAGAGCTGCTCGGCCTCCTCCGGCTCATAGCTCACCGTCGCGATGTCCCTGAGAAAGACGCTGGGCTTGATGGGAAGGTCCTCGATCGCCTTCATGTTCTCAAAGGCGCTCGAGGATTTCAGGGTGTATTTCTTGTCGCCATCGACGACCGAGCCGCTGGCAAGGGTGAAGTTGTCGGATCGCAGCACGTTGGCGAGTTGCCGGATGTTGACGCCGTGCGCCTCCGCGCGAGCCTTGTCGACCTCGATCTTGACCTCGCGCTGGGAGATCTTGAAATCGATGTCAGCCACGCCATCGATCCGTTGGAGAGGCGTGATGACGTGCTTGTTGATCAGGTCGTAGTAGTCGGAGTCCTTGTCGTAGCTGATGCGGAAACTGACCGCCGGTTCCGCGCCAGGCTGATGCTTGTAGATGTAGGGCTTCTCCGTGCCCTCGGGAAACCGCGTTCGTGCGCGCTCGACCCGGTCCCGCACCTCGCGATAGGCCACGTCCATGTCCGCGTCGTGTTTGAATCGCAATTCAACCCGCGCCCCCCACTTGTAGCCATGGGTCGTGATGTGATCGAGGCCGCGCACGGTGCTGAGCTCCTCCTCCAGCGGCAGCCCGATCTTGTCCATAGTCTCCGGCGGCACGCCCACGTTCCAGCGCGCGTGGACCGACATGTAGTGCCCCTCAAGCCCGCGTGGATTCATCTCCAACGGAAGCCGCTTGGCCGAGATCAATCCCACGGCGAGAATGGTCAGGAAGACCATGAACATGGTGACCTTCCGGTTCAGTGAGAACCGGGCGATCCTGCTCACCATGTTGTCGTCGGGCTCCATTTGATTTATTTCGAATCCTTCATAAGCACGAAGAGCGGTGTGGGAAATCCGAAATTCGAAACCCGAAATCCGAAACAAATTCGAATTCTCCAATCACCGAAACGCCATACCGACGCCGAAACATGATTGCGACGCCGATTGTTGCGTTTGAAGTTTTCGAACATTGGTTCATTCGGGTTTGTTTCGGATTTTGAACTTCGGATTTCGAGTTTGTGATTTCGCCGGTCTACTCCGAATCAGGCATCTTTTGAAACAGCCGCTCTCCGGCTAGGCCGAACAGATAATAGATAGTCGGAATCACCAGGAGCGTCAAAAAGGTCGAGGTCAGCAGGCCCGAAATGACTGCGATCGCCATCGGCGTTCGAATCTCCGCGCCATCGCCCAGCCCCAGAGCCATGGGCAGCAGCCCCAGCACCGTGGTCGCGGTGGTCATCAGGATCGGACGAAGGCGAACGCGCGAGGCCTTGACGATGGCCTCTTTCAACGCCATGCCGCGGGCGCGAAGGGTGTTGGTATAATCCACCAGAACGATGGCGTTGTTCACCACGATTCCCGCCAACATGATCATTCCCAGAAAGACGACGACGGACAGATTGATGCCCAGCCACTTGAGGCCGATGACCGTTCCCACGAAGGCCATCGGAATCGTGAACATGATGATGAACGGCTGGACCAGGGACTCAAACTGAGAGGCCATGATCACGTAGACGAGGAACAGACTCAGGCCCAGCGCCAGGAAGAGACTGCCTCGGCTGCGCTCCCATTCCTGATTCTGGCCGGTGATCCGAAAATCCATGTAGACGGGCCAGTCGATGCCCCGATCCAGCGCGGTCTGCGCGGCGTCAACCGCCGCGCCCAACGACCCGCCGCCAATGTTGGCCTGCACCAAGGCGACGCGCTTCCCATCGACGCGCCGAATCTCACTGGGTCCTTCGCCCACCTTCAATTTGGCGATCGAGCTGAGCGGAATCGGCGTTTCGGCTCCAGGGTTGATGGTGAGATTCCCGACATCGGCCACCTGTTCGCGATCGTTCTCCGCGAGCCGCACCACGATCGGCACGCGCCGGTCCTTGCGATTGAGCCGGGTTGCCTCCGCGCCTTGCACGAGGTCGCGAACCTGATTGGCGACCTGGTTGATATTCAGACCGTGCCGGATGATCTGCTGCCGGTCGTAACTGATCTGAACTTCCGGCGCGCCGCTCCGGAGCGTCGGCTCCACATCGGCCAACTCCGGCGACTTGGACAGCAGCGCAGTCGCGTCATCCGAGTATTGTTTCAACTCCACAAGGTCCTCTCCGTTTATCTGAACGACCACCGGTTTCTTGGAGCTGAACAGCACTGGCCGGGTCAGGCGGATGTTGATGTCCGGCACGTCTTGATACAGCTGGCGAAACTCCTCAATCACCCGATCCTCGGTCTGTTTCGGATTCTCCGTTTTTTTGAGCAACACTTTAAATTTCGCGGAGTGCTCGCCTTCGTCGGAGCGTTTCATGTTGGCGGTATCAAAGCCATACATGACCAGCAGGGTCTCGATCTGAAGCTCGTCTTTCTGGTCGAGAATCGCCTGTTCGACATCGCCCAGAACCGAAACGGTCCGGTCGAGCGGGGCGCCGACAGGCAACGCCACTTCGAAGGTAAACTCATTCTGGCGCACCTCGGGCAGCAACTCCGATTGAAGCTGCTTGCCGACGAAATAAGTCAGCGCAAAGCAGGCGACCATCACCGCGACCATCGCGGGCGGAAAGGCCAGCGCCAGACGAAGCAGTCTGGGGTAAACGCCGCGCTCGGCCTCTGGATCGGCGGGCGCCTTTCGCCTCCGAAATATCCAACGCAACAAAAACATCAGCCGGAAAAACAGGAAGATGGCTCCCGCGCCACATCGAATCATCCACACTACGCTGAGTCCGATCAACTCGATCGCAAACGCCAGCGGGAGACGCAGCGCCACATAAGGAAGCCTCAGCAGGGCAAAGAAGAGATTTCCCTTCATGCTCTGCGCGAAGGTTCTGAAGGAACTCCAAAGCTCAGTAAGCCTCTGCCCCTTGGGATCCTTCAGGCCAAATCGCAGCTTCGCGAAAGCAACGACCAGCGGGATGATGAAGATCCATTTCCAGAATTGCACCGATGCAATGGCCAACGCCTTGTAGTCAGCCCTCTTTTCAGGATCCAAAACTTCGATCTTCGATTCCCGCCAGTGAACGTAACCCAACTTGACGCCGACGATGACCGCCATCAGCAGCGCCATCGGGATCAGGATTCGGAATATCAACGTCATCAGGCGGATGCGTCCTCCAAACCCGCCGAGGGGATGCGACACCATGCCGGCGCCGCCCTTGAGTTTGAATCCCGTGCGACTCGCCAACATCGGGATAAACAAGACGGCCACGATCAGCGACGCGACCAACGAGGTCACCACCGTGAGCCCCAGATCGCTGAACACCTGCCCCGCCAATCCCTCGACAAACACCATGGGAAAAAACACGCAAATCGAAGTCAGCGTCGACGCGATCACCGCGCCGCGAACCTCCTTCGTCCCGCGGATCGCAGCCTCCCGGGTAGTGTCGCCTTCTTCCCGGCAGCGGTAGATGGATTCCAGCACGACGATGGAGGAATCCACGAGCATCCCGATGCCCATCGCCAAACCGCCGAGCGACATGATGTTGAGCGACACGTCCAACATGTTTAGCGGAGCAAAGGTGACGAATATGGAAATGGGGATGCTAAGCGCGATGATCGAGGTGGTGCGTATGTCGCGCAGAAAAATCAGCAGAATCACGATGGCCAGCAAACCGCCGGTGACAGCGGTGCTTTTGACTTCCTTGATGCTGCTGTCGATGAAGATGGATCGATCGGCGACCACCTTGAGAACGACACCCTCCCCTTTGAACAATTTCCCCGCGAGGGTCGTTTGTGGCGGCGTGTGGATGGTTCCGACGGCCGCCTTGATCCGCTCCCCCACCTTCACCATGTTGGAGTCCGCCTCCTTGTAGATATCGATCTGCACGCTCTCGCTCCCATCGGTGCGGGTGAGCATCTCCCGGTCGCTCTGTCCGTAAACTACCGAGCCCAGATCCTTCAGACGAATCTCGCGTCCGTCCCGACGCAGCACGATAGTCTCCGCGACCTCCTCGAGGGTCTTGTATTCATTGATCGTGCGGATCATGTACTCCGCCTCGCCCTCGCGAATCCGGCCGCCCGCGGAATTGATGTTCTCCTGCCGAAGCCGGTTCAAAACCTGATCGATCGGGATATTGATCCGCTCCAGTTTGGCGGCGTCGATGAGGACGTGAATCTCCTCCTCCAGTCCGCCCCGAATTCGCGCGGCGGCAATGCCGGGGATTGGCTCCAACGCCCGCTTCACCTGCAGCTCCGCGATGCGTCGCAGCCGTCGCGCCGTCGCGTTGCGTTGGGTATCGGCGCCGTGCAACTCGGAGACCTGCAGGTCGGCGTTCTTCGGCGCGGCAAGTGAGAGGCTCAGCTCCATCACCGGGTCCAGCGAAGGATCGAATCGCAGCAGCAACGGCTTCTCGGCTTCGCCCGGCAAGTTAACCGTTTCCAGCTTCTCAAGGGTATTCTGGATCGCGTCATCCATGGATGTGCCCCAGACGAACTCCAGAACCACGTCGCTGACTCCCGCGCGGCTGATGCTGCTGATTTCATTCAAACCTCCGACCACGCCCAACTGCTCCTCGATGGGCCGACTGATGTCGTTCTCCACCTCCTCGGGCGCGGCGCCCGGATACTCCGTGCGAACGGTGAGCGTGGGATAACTCATTTCCGGCATGAGCGTGACCGGCAGTTGCCCCAACGAGAAATAGCCAAAGACCACGGCGGCCACGAACACCATCAGCACCGCGACCGGCCGGTCGGTCGTGAAGTTGGGCTTGAGAGGCGAAGGTTCCATGTTGCTGTGACGAACGCGGAATTATGAAATGAAAGGCGCCCTGAGATCAAATGCCTAGGGCTTGAAGGGCTTCTTGTTCTTCTTCTTTTTTTTCCCCTGACCCGTCACTTGCCCCGGCCCCCTGGGTTTCTCCGGCTTGTCGGGCTTCACCTTCACCTGCTTCTTTGCGCCTTTTCCTCCCGGCGCCGCCGGGGCCTCGATGGTTTTCGGATCGCCTATCTCACGAATCGCGGCGTCGTCCTTCATGCCGGACTGCCCAGCGACGATGATCTTGTCTCCCACCTCAAATCCGGATTTGGGCTCGATGTGCTCCTTGTCCGCATTCTCGGGCTCCACCAGGAACCGCTTCGCGCGCTTGACGCCGTCCTTGTCGGTGTAGGTCTTGAAGGCGTAGATCTGATCGTTGTCGTAGACGATCGCCCGCTTCGGAATCAACAGCGCGTCGTCCTTCGAATCCAGGACCAGCTCGACATCCACCCACATGCCCGGACGCAGCTCCCGGAGCTCCCTCACCCCAACAACCACCTCGACCGTCCCGGCGCGAGCTTCGACGATCGGCGAAATGCGCTTCACGAATCCCGGGAAAACCCGATCGTCAAACGTCGTCGAAATCAGGCGCGCCTCCATGTCCACCTTCAGCTTGGGCAGGTACTGCTCGGGCACGTGGACGATCGCCACCGTCGATTCCAAATCGATGATTTCGAAAATGGGCGTTCCGGGATTGACCGAATCCCCCACCCTGACGGTTCGGCTGGTGATGGTCCCCTTGATCGGCGCCAGCACCTCGGTGTAATCAAGTTCGCGCTTGGAGCTCCGGGCGCGCAGCTCGGCCTGCTTGAAGGCAAACTCGGCGTTATCGTACACCGTCTGGCTGACGAGGTTCTGTTCGTAAAGTCGCTTCTGCTTGTCGCGTTCGATCCGAGCCTGATCGAGCTGACTCTTCGCCTGTTCGTGATCCGTCGTCTGACGATCGTTTTCCAGTCGCAACAGCACCTGCCCCTTGGCGACCTTGTCCCCTTTTTCCACGAGCAGCTCAATCGCTGGATTCTGCGTGCGAGCCAGGACCTGAACCTTCACTTCGGCCTCCAGCGGAGAGGAACGCTCCAAAATCTCCTCGATCATTCCGAGCTTTGCCTCCTCCAACTCCACCAACGTCGGCCTGAGCGGCGGCGGACCCTGCGCCTTGGCGGCTTTCCTGGCCTCCTCCTCAGCCGCTTTCTTCGAATCGCAGCCCGACACCGCCGCGGCAACGGCAAAGACGATAAGCAGGCGCGCCGCGAACGACAGTCGCTTCAAAGTTTCTGGCATGAAATGGGATATATTCTCTAAAAACACGGTCATATTCCTGAAAGCCGGACGTTCGCAGCCAAACGAATCCGCACGAATCCAACAAGCCCTACTCCGGGCCGAAGAGGATTTGTTACATTTCAAATCCGAGGTTGCGAGCCTTTGAGGGAGGGACGGGCCGGGGCGATCAGGGGCTGAACCCGCCCGCGAACGATGGAATCACATCATCATTGAAACGCAATGGGGTGACTCCTTCGACTGCGGCGCAATGCGTTCATCGCGCTGATTGTGGAACAGTCCTACGCCGTCCCTGTCTCCGCGAAAAGATGCTGCTGAAACCCGACGAACAGCTCACGGATGGCGGCGACTTCGCCCAACTCCTCGGTGGCGTCGTGGATGCCCTGGTATTTGAGTTCAAGGAGCTCTAATGCGCCACCCCCGTTAATCGCCCGCGGACGCTCCTGGCTGGCCCCGGGCTCGGCAGTCGAGTTTTTCCTGGAAGGAACGATCTGCGTGATCCACGAGGATTGAGTCGCGAACCACCCCGTCCCCGCCTTCTCCAATGCCCTCTCGCCGCGCCTCAACCTCTCGCCGCATTCGTTTAATTCCGCTTTGACACTGGCCCGGCCAATTGGCAATGTCGCCGCTCGCTTGAACCAAACCAGGACGTCCTCTCGCGTTAACGCGCCAGTTTACGCCCGCAGTATGAATTGAATTTATGGCAGAACTAGTTGGAAACTTATTGGTCGCTCAGTCGGGTGGCCCGACCTCCGTCATCAACGCCAGCATCGCCGGCGTGATCCAGGAAGCCGGCAAACACATGGATCAAATCGAAGAGATCTATGGCGGCCGAAACGGCATTCTCGGCATTCTCAACGAGGAGCTGATCGACATCCTGGAGGAAAAGCAAAGCGCCATTGAAGGCTTGAAGCACACTCCGGGCGCCGCGCTGGGAACCTGCCGCTACAAGATCGACTTCAAGGGCAACCCGGCCGCCGCCGCCGCCGACATGGATCGCCTTTTCCAAGTGTTCGCGGCCCACAACATCCGCTACTTCTTCTACGCGGGCGGCAACGACTCGCAGGACACCGCCCACAAGATTCACCTGGAAGCCGTAAAGCGCGCCTATGAACTGCGTGTCATCGGCGTGCCCAAGACGATCGACAACGACCTGCCCCACACAGATCACTGCCCCGGCTACGGCTCGGCCATTAAATACAACGCCGCCACTGTTCTGGAAGTCGCCGCGGATATTTCGAGCATGGCCACCGACGACGGCGCCTGCGTGATCATCGAAGTGATGGGCCGCGCCGCCGGCTGGATCGCCGCCGGAACCGTCCTCGCCGCCGAAAACTGCCCCGCCGGTTCCCCGCAAATCATCCTGCTGCCCGAGATCGCCTTCGATGAGCAGAAGTTTCTCGATAAACTGAAGAACGTCATCGCCGGCAAAAACTTCGCGGTGGTCGTCGTCGGCGAGGGACTGAAAGACGCGGCCGGCAACGAAGTCGCCGCCGATTCCAAGAACGTGGATTCCTTCGGCCACGCCGTGCTTTCCGGCGCCGCCGATTACCTGAAAGACATCGTCCAGGCCAAACTCGGAACCAAGACCCGCACCGTGAAGCTCGGCTACGCCCAGCGCGCCGCCGCGCACTTCGCGAGCGGGACGGACATTCTCGAAGCGGTCGCCTGCGGTGAAGCGGCGGTCAAAGCCGCGATCGAAGGCAAGAGCGGCCAGATGGTCACCCTCGTCCGCACCAACAACGACGGCGACCCCTACACCTGGACGACCGGCCTCGAACCCCTGGAGAACATCGCCAACGTCGAGCATCTCATCCCCCGCGATTGGATCTCCGCCGACGGCTTCCTGCCGAACGAGAAATTCATCGCCTTCGCCAAGCCCCTGATCGCAGGCGACGCCAACGTGCCCATGAAGAACGGCCTACCCTCCTTCACGAAACTGGAGAAGGAAGTCGTAGCCAAGCAGCTAACGAAGCGCGGAACCGAAGCGCCCGCTCCTGCGGCTCCGGCCGCAGAAGGCGCCGCCGAACAGCCGGCCTGATTCAACTCCTCATCAATATTCAAAAAGGACGCCCAACCGGGCGTCCTTTTTTTGTGAGACGGACGCCGGGCGAGAAGCTCTATTTCGTCCTTGCGGACAGAATGCGCGCTTTTCCGGTTCCCCTCCTCGGAACTGTGCATTACCCATACGTTTTCGAAACGGTCGCATTCGAATCCCAACGGAATTCTGCCCCAAAGCCCAAGGGTTGAGAGGAACGACCTACCCTGGGAACAAAGTTCAAAAAGGCATTTTCAACGCCGAAGGTGTTGCGCCAATCATCGGCGATTTGGGCGCAACCCCGGTGGGGTTGTTTCGAACAGGGGCCTAAAACCCAAGGTTGGCCAGCCGCTGTCGCGGCAGGCCAACCTTGGGCTGAAGGGCGTAATCCCGTTGGGATAAAGGGAAACGAGGCAGCGCCGCAGATTGCTAACTTGTGGGTAATGCACAGCTGCGAGAAGGGCTCAAGGGTGGGTCGCAAGGGTCATTGCGCGCTCAAATTCTGGCATCTGGAACTTTCCACGGTCCCTACTTCTTCTTGAAGATGATGATGTGCTGACGCGGCAACACTCCGATCGTCTCCACGTATTCCAATGCGTGCGCCTCCGCCTCTTTCTTCACCTGGGCCTCTGACATCTTGTGCAACAACTTGATCGGCACCTTGGGATCTTCCTTACGGTATTCCACCCAAACAACGCGCCCGCCCTTCTTGAGCGCCTTGCAAATATTGTCCATCATTTCGAAGGGGTGGGAAAACTCGTGGTAAACATCCACGAACAGAACCAGATCAATCGTCTTCGCCGGGAGCTTTGGATCCGAAATCGTGCCCAGCACGGGCTTGTAATTCGCCACGCCGGCCTCGGCCATCTTGGCGTCGAGAATCGTCAGCATCTCAGGCTGGATATCCACCGCGTAGACCGTGCCCTGCGGCCCGATCTCCTTCGCCAAGCGTCGCGTGAAATAACCCGATCCGCAACCGATGTCCGCAACCTTGTCACCCTTCTTCAACGTCAGCGCCTTCATCAAGGTCGCCGGCTTCTCCTCGTCCTCGCGCGTCTTGCGCTCCAACCAGCCCGCTCCCAGGTGCCCCATGACATGGGAAATCTCCCGCCCCATGTAGACCTTGCCAGTGCCGCCGCGCGACGGCGTGTCCTTCTGGGTATAACCAGGGTGATTCGATTTCGCCGGGGCCGTATCCGCTGCCATCAGCCCGCCGGACGCAAACATCAGGAGCGCCAGGACGGCAATCGATCGAATAAAGAAAAGCATCGAATGAGAAGGCATGGACTGAACTCTAGGCGTCGGCGTCGAACGCCGCAACCACGCAAACAGCCGCCCCATTGTTTCCTTGGGTATCGCCGCGCCTCCGTCTAGTGTTCCGCTCAATCCATGAAAACGAATTTTCGAATTCTCGTATTCATCGCCGTTTTTTCAATGCTGGCCGCCGCAGCTCATGCCGCGGCCAAACCCAACTTCATCGTCATCTTTACCGACGACCAGGGCTATGGCGATCTGGGCTGCTTCGGTTCCCCGGATATTCACACCCCGAACATCGATCGCATGGCCGCCGAGGGCATGCGCTTCACCAGCTTTTACGCCGCGCCCTTTTGCGGGCCATCGCGGGCCTCGCTCATGACCGGCTGCTACCCGCCGCGCGCCGGCCTCGCCTTTAACCACAGCCCCGGAGCCAAAACCGGCATCAACCCCGACGAAATCACCGTCGCCGAACTGTTGCAGGGCCAGGATTACGCCACCATGCACATCGGCAAATGGCACCTCGGCGATCACCCGCAATTTCTCCCCACGCGCCACGGCTTCGACAAGTTCTTCGGCATTCCCTACTCCAACGACATGTGGCCCTACCACCCCAACATGCCGCTGGGCGACAATCCGCATCCGCGCCTCACCGCAGCCCGCAAACGGGGCTCGATGACAGGCTACGCCGGCCAGGGCCGGGAATACAAATCGCCCGGCCCCTTCGAAGTTCCCCTGCCCCTGATGGAGAACGAAAAGACCCTCGAAACGAATCCCGATCAAACCCGACTGACCACTCGCTTCACCGAAAAGGCGCTGGAGTTCATCGAGGAAAACAAGGACGACGCTTTCTTTCTCTACCTCGCCCACCCCATGCCTCACGTGCCCCTCTTTGTTTCCGATAAATACGAAGGCAAATCCAAGCGCGGCCTCTACGGCGACGTGATCATGGAGATCGATTGGAGCGTCGGCAAAGTCCTGAAGAAGCTGAAAGCCGACGGCATCGACGACAACACCCTCGTCGTCTTCACCTCCGACAACGGCCCCTGGCTGGCCTACGGCATCGACGGCGGCTCCGCCGGGCCGCTGCGCGAAGGCAAGGGAACCTCCTTCGAAGGCGGCATGCGTGTGCCCGGCATCTTCCGCTGGCCCGGCAAGATCAAGGCCGGCAGCCGAACGTCGGCCGTCGCCGCGAACATGGATCTGCTCCCCACCTTCGCCGAACTGGCGGGCGCGACGCCGCCGACCGATCGCGTCATCGACGGGCGCAGCCTCTGGCCGCTGCTATCCGGCCAGACCGATGACAGCCCGCACGAGGCTTACTTCTATTACGGCGGCAGCGGTCGCCGTAATCCCCGCGCCAATCTCCGCGCTGTGCGCGTCGACCAATGGAAGCTCTTCGTCCGACGCGGCGCGAACGGCCAATTCACGGCCACCGAACTCTACAATCTGCACGAAGACGTTTCCGAGAAATTCAATCGCGTTGAGCGCCATCCCGAGATCGCCAGCCGTCTCCTTGAAACGGCGCAAAAATTCAACAACGACCTGACCCGGAATTCCCGACCGCTGGGCCGAGTCCAATAACCCCGCCTGTAAACCATGAGAAAACTATTTCGCCCCCTCACACTTGCAATCCTCGCCGCGCTTGGCTGCCTGAGCGTCGAACGAACCGCCGCCGCCGAACCCGCCTGGAAAGCCGGCGTCGCCACGACCATCATTACCCCCGAGAAACCACAATGGATGGCCGGCTACGGCGGGCGCAACAAACCCGCTGAGGTCGCCCTCCATCCGCTCTGGATCAAGGTCGTCGCCCTCGAAGACGCCAATGGGCATCAGGGAGTCATCCTCTCCAGCGACACCCTCGGCATTCCAAAGACCATCTATGACAACACCTGCGCAGCGCTGAAAGAGAAGCACGGACTCGAACGTTCCCAGATCATGCTGCACGCCTCGCACACGCATTGCGGCCCCGTTCTGCGCGGCGCTCTGTTGGACATCTACCCGCTCGATGAAGAGCAGACCCGGCGGATCAATGCCTATTCCGAGAAGCTGGAAAAGAACATCGTCGAAACGGTCGGCAAGGCGCTCGCGTCCATGGAACCAGCGAGGGTCTATTCCGGCCAGGGCGAATCGCGCTTCGCGGTGAACCGCCGCAACAACGTTGAAGGCGATGTCCCGCGCCTGCGACGCGAGGGCAAATTGAAAGGCCCGGTCGATCATTCCGTCCCCGTCCTCGTCGTGCGCTCGCTCGATCACGAACTCAAGGCGCTCGTCTTCGGATACGCCTGTCACAACACGACCTTGAGCTTCTACAACTGGTGCGGCGACTACGCGGGCTTCGCGCAGAACGCCCTTGAAAAACATCACCCCGGCGCCGTCGCCATGTTCTTCGCGGGTTGCGGAGCCGACCAGAACCCCCTGCCCCGGCGCACCGTCGAACTGGCTCAACGCTACGGCACGATGCTCGCCTCGGCGGTCGAGGAAGTTTTGCTCTCCAACCCGAACGAATTGCCGCCCGTGCTCAACACCGCGCTGGAACTGACGCCCCTCAAACTCGGCCCCGCGCCCCCACGCAAGGAGCTGGAAGAGCAGGCCAAAGCGACCAACTACCGCGGCCGTTGGGCCAAACGATTGCTCGAGAAGCTCAACGCGGGAGAGCCGTTCATCAACGAATATCCCTACCCCCTTCAGGCGTGGAATATCGGAGGCCAACGCTGGATCACCATGGGCGGCGAGGTCGTGGTGGATTACTCACTGCGCTTCAAGGCCGAATACGGCCCCAACACCTGGGTCGCCGGCTACTGCAACGACGTCATGGCCTACATCCCCTCGCGCCGCATCCTGATCGAAGATGTGCCCCCGCGCGCCAGTTCCCGCTGGGGCTACGAAGGCAACACCTCCATGGCGGTCTACGGCATGCCGGCCAATCGCTGGGCCGACGATGTGGAGGACCGCGTCGGATTCGCCGTTCGGCGATTGATGGAGAAAGTGGGCAAATGAGGAGCCTCCACAAATCAGCCCTCTGAAACAAAATTCCAGGGAAACGACCGCGAGGAGAAGGGCCTGACTGGGAAGCCTCGGGTTTCCAAACCAGTCCGAATCTGGTAAGCAACTCCGACCAAGGGCCTTATTCAGGCCCCACAAATATGCCCAGTGCACGATCAAAATCGCCCGACAGCGCCGCCGTCGTCGATGCCGGCACGGAGATCCTTCGCCTTGAATCGGAGCTCGCCGACCTTCGCGACCGGATCGATTCCCTAAATTTCGAGAAGCAGGCCGCCTCGCAAAAGGCCGCCGCACACTTTTCCGGAGAAATCCGTCAACTTCAGGAAACCATCACCGCCCAACGCGAGAAGATGACGGAAATGGTCTTCGCCAACAAAGCCGCAGTCCAGGATGCCGTGCGATCGAATTCCGACGAGATCCGCCAGCTTCAGGAAACGATCACCGCCCTTCGTGACGAGAACGACGCGCTCGGATTCGAGAAAAAGCGCGCCGTTCAGGAAGTCGCCCGCATCAACGCCGATGAGATTCGGCAACTGCAGGAGACCGCCACCGAGCTGCGTGACAAGGTGACCGAGATGGGCTTTGAAAAGGCTCAGGCTTTGCAGGCCGCAAAAGCCGCCGCCGCCGCCGAAATCAAGCAGCTTCAGCAAACCGCCGCCGCCCAGCAAGAGGAGCTCACGGAGATGCAGTTCTCCAAGAAGGAGGCAGTGCAGGCCGAACGCGTCAACGCCGCCGCCGAGATCAAGCAACTCCAGGATACGATTTCCACGCTGCGCGACGATCTTCAGGACATGCAGTTTTCCAAGAAGGAGGCCGTCCAGAATGTGACGCGGGGCTTCGTCGACGAAATCAGCCAATACAAGGACACCATCGCCAAGCTCCGCAACGATATCGAAGAATCGAATTTCGCCCGGAAACGCGAAGTCCAGGAAGAGCGCGCCGGCGCCGCCTCCGAGGCAAAACAACTCCAGGAAACCATCGCCGCCCTGCGCGACGAAGTGACCGAGGCCCAGTTCGCCAAACAAGCCGCCGTCCAGGAGACCTCGCGCAACTACAGCGACGAGATCCGGCAGCTGAAGAACACCTCGACCGAGTTGCGCGACAAGCTCGACGCCGCGGGATTCGAAGGAAAACGCGCCGCCCAGGAGGCTCGGGCCGAGTCCCGCATCGAAATCCAACAACTCCAGGAAACCATCCAGGCCCTCCGTGATCAGATCCAGCCTCTGGCCGCCAACAACAAAGGTTAAGGCTTTTCCAACCGACGCTTTCAACGCAATCTCCACGCAAATCTCGCATGGCAGCAAAAAAGAAATCCGCGGCTCTGAAGAAATCGCCCGCCCCGAAGAAGGTCAGGTCGCCCATCTCCGACGCCATCTACGGCGCCGACGGCGGACCCAAGGATCCCTCCGAGCGACTCCGGCTCATGGAAATGCTCGTCGACGTCGCCCAGCGCGTCGCCCGGCTCAAAAGCCTCGACAAGATCCTCGCCACGCTCGTCGGCATCATCACGGACGAGACCGGAGCCGATCGCAGTTCCCTCTTCCTGCACGACGAAGCGACCAGCGAACTCTATTCGCGAATCGCCCAGGGCAATATCGGCCGGGAAATCCGCATCCTCGACACCCATGGCGTCGCCGGATGGGTCTACACCAATCGTCGCGGCGACATCATTCATGACGCCTACAAGGACAATCGATTCGACGCCGCGGTCGACAAGGAACTCAACTACAAGACCAACAGTATTCTCGCCGCGCCCATCAAAACCGTCGAAGGCAAGACGATCGGCGTCGTCCAGGCGCTGAACAAGAAAAAGGGCCGATTCAGCCTGCGCGACCTCCATCTGGTCGAGGCCATGACCACCCAGGCCGCGATCACCCTCGTCAGTCAGCAATACGTCGAACACGTCGAGAAGAAGCAAAATCAGGAAATGGAATTCCTGAACGTGGTCTCCGACGTCACGTCCGAACTCGAGCTGACCCCCCTGCTCGAACGCGTCATGAAAGAGGCCACTCGGATGCTCCAGGCCGACCGCTCGACGCTCTTCATGAACGACGAGAAAACCAACGAGCTCTGGGCCCAGGTCGGCACCGGCATCGATTCCAAGCAAATACGTTTTCCCAATCACCTGGGCATCGCCGGCGCAGTATACAAATCCGGAACCACGATCAATATCCCCTACGCCTACGCCGACCTGCGCTTCAATCCCGCATTCGACAAGCAAACCGGATACTTCACACGTTCCATTCTTTGCGTTCCCATCGTCACTCGGCAGGGCAAAGTCATCGGCGTCACGCAATGCCTCAACAAACAGGGCGGCCCTTTCAACGCCGAAGACGAACAGCGACTCAAGGCCTTCACCGGACAGATTTCCATCGGCCTCGAAAACGCCCAGAACATGTCGGACATGCAGGAGGAGGAGAAGCGCAATTCCGCCCTCCTGAAATCCATGTCCAGCGCCGTGATCTCCATCAACGAAGAGGGCTTCATCGACAAGTGCAACGAAGCCGGCCTCGATATTCTTCGCGTCTCGGCCAGCGAAGTTCTCAAGCAAAAAGCAGTCGACTTCTTTAACAACGGCAACAAGTGGATCGGCGACCTGATCAAGCAGGTCGAAAAAACTCAGGAACAGGTCTCCAATCCGGAAGCCAAGCTGACCGTGAACGACGACGAAATCTTCGTCTCGTTTCGAGCGGACCCCCTGATCGGCGAAGAACGCAAGAAACTCGGGACGTTGATCCTGATGGACGACATCACCAACGAAGTGCGCCGCCGACATGCGATGAAGCGCTTCATGGGTAAGCACATCGCCGAGATTCTTTCCCAGGGCGATCCGCAGGACAAAGCCACCATCGCGACAGTCCTTTTCTCCGACATTCGCGGGTTCACGACCCTGACCGAGAAACTCGGCCCGGCCGGCACGGTCGCGATGCTCAATGAGTACTTCGACAAGATGGAGCAATGCGTGGAGGCCGAAGGCGGCGCCATCGACAAGATCATTGGCGACGCGCTCATGTGCGGCTTTGGCCACATCCATGACTACAACGACGAGGCCGACCGCGGCGTCCGCGCCGCCATCGCGATGATCAACGATCTCAAAAAGCTCAATGAGACCCGAAAGGAACGCGGCGAAGAGCCCATCAACATCGGCATCGGCCTCAACACTGACGAGGTCATCATCGGCGGCATCGGCTCCGCCAACTACGCCAACTACACCATGATCGGCGACGGCGTGAATCTCGCCGCGCGGCTGGAAAGCGCCTGTAAGGCCTACCACGCCAAGATTCTTATCAGCGAGTTTACCTACAAGTCTCTCAAGGGCACTTACCGCACGCGCGTCGTCGACAAGGTCGTCGTTAAAGGAAAGACCGAACCCGTCGGCGTTTACGAGGTGCTCGACCACTACGACGACGAATCCTTCCCCAACGTCATGGAAGTCCTGAACTACTTCAACGGCGGCGTGGAGTTGTATCGCAAGAAGGAGTGGAACCGCGCCATCAAGGCCTTCAAGGAAGCCCGCAAGAACAATCCAAAGGACAAGCTCACGGACCTCTACATCGACCGTTGCGAGCACTTTAAAGCCAACCCCCCGCCCAAAGACTGGCAGGGCGAGTGGGTCATGACGTCGAAGTGACGGCTGAAGCCGTCCGCCTTACTCCCTGGTTTTAGCCCACTCCTCGATGGCCTTCGCTATCCCGGTAGTGATGCCACTCCAATTGGGGCAATTCCGGCTCGCCTGTGACCATCGCCACCGATCCAGATCCCCTCCTCGGAGGGAGTGGGTTCGCCCGAACTTGCCTTCGACTCTGCCGCCTCTCCCCGAAAAAAACTTGCCGCTCTTCCCGTCGTCGTCGCACGATCATCACGCGACACCGTTATCGAATCCGACACCCAAACATCCGCCCAGCGACCACGCCATGCCCACCGCGCTTTTCACTGATTCTCCCGATCAACTGAACGCCTTCTTCTCCAGTCCGCCGTCGTGGCGACGAGTCAATGGCTGCGACCTTCCTGAAACGCAACGTAATCTCTGGTCCGCGATCGGCCCGGGCCCACAAGCCTGGATCGCCCACGCGCCCAACTCCCTCGACGCCGGCGATTGGGACGCGATCGCCATCATTGACGATGCCCCCGACTCCCAGTTTAACGCCCTCCAGGACGCGGCAGGCGAGAGCAAGAAGCTCCCGGCGTCCGTCGCTTGTCTGGCTCTGGGCGGCAAGAACTTTCGCGGCAATCGGAATCGTCCCTGGGCCGTCGAGAAGGGCAACCTGCACCTGACGACCTTTCACGTCTGCGACGCGGCGATCGCCCGAGTCAGCCACGGATTCAGCCTGCTCCCCACCGTCGCCGCGACGCGCGCCCTCGCGGGCCAGGCCGCCAAGCCCGGCCAAATCGGCATCAAGTGGGTGAACGACATCCTGATCGAGGGGCAGAAAGTCGCCGGAGCCCTGACCGCCACCCAACTCGAAGGCGACGCCTTCCAATCCGTCGTGATGGGCCTGGGCATGAACGTCGCGCGCACGCCGGTCATCGAGGCCTCCCGCTTCATCCCCGCCGCCGGGTGCCTGAACGACCTCCTGCCCGGCTCCAACCTCACCCTCCAGAGTCTGTTCTGGAAACTGCTGCGCTCCTTTCACCGTGCCTATCGCGAACTGACGACGGACGGCTACGACACCCTGCTCGACGCCTATCGCTGTTTCTCCTGCTGTCTGGGAAAAGAGGTCATCGTCTGGGCGGAGAACGTGACCGACTTCGCCTCCTCCGAGCCGCTCGCGCGCGGCAAACTTCTCGCCATCGAGTCCGATCTTTCCCTCCGCATCGAAGGCCGTGAAGAAACCATCAGCAAGGGCCGGCTTGCCTTTCCCGAACACAGCTGGCCCATGGGCTCCGCCCGAGTCGCGGACTGAAGGACAATTCACTTCAGCCACAAAAAGCGGACAGAAAGCGCAAAAGCCGGGAGGCTGATCCCCTGCATTCCTTTTTGCGTTTCTTGCGCTTTTTTGCGGCTAACTCTCTGGTCGTAATTTGAATTTCGAGCTCATTTCGGATTTCGCAATTCGAGTTTCGGATTTACCCTCCTCCCGTGTTTCCTTCGGAGAAATTTCAGTTCTGCCCCCAATGCGGCGCCCAGGTCCCCGCCCGCAATCCCAACGCCCCGCTCGACTGCGCCGCCTGCGGATTTCATTTCTACTTCAACCCTTCCGTCGCCGCCGCCGCGATCGCCCTGCGCCCGGACGGCAAGGCGCTCTTCATCCGCCGCGCCAAGGAGCCTGCCCAGGGCAAACTCGCCATCCCGGGCGGCTTCATCGACATCGGCGAAACCGCCGAGCAGGCGCTCCGCCGCGAGTTTCTGGAAGAGGTCAACGTGGAGTTGACCGATATCCGCTTTCTCTGCTCGCAACCCAACGACTACCACTATCGCGAAGTGACCTATCCGGTTCTCGACTTCTTCTTCTCGGCTCAAGCCAAAGCCGATTCCGTCGTCGCCGCATTGGACGACGTCGATGAATTTCACTGGCTCGATCCCGCCTCGGTCGATCTGGATGAGATCGCCTTCCCCTCCGTTCGCGCCGCCATTGAGGAATTCCTCGCCCGGCGCGACGCTTGATGGATCGTGCGTCCGCCGATTATCGGATGGACCAGTTCGCGCTTCACGAGAAGATGTTCGAGGGTATCAAGCAACGGCGAACTCAAGCAGGGCTACCTTTCAGAGAGCGAGCTGCACCGCGAGAAATACGATCTGATCAAGGCCAAGATCCGCCTCTCCGAAGCCAAAGTCGCCGCCCATTGCCATGAGCGCAACGCGAACCGCCTTGGGACGCACGAGCCCCGACGACTCAGTTCCCCAACGGGGATCCGTCTTAAAGCCCAGGGTTGCTTCAACCCTGGGAACCTCCCCAATCAATCGAATTCAACGCCGAAGGTGTTGCGTCCTCCTCTCGTGAGGCAGCCGCCGAGCGATTCACGCGCCCGGGCAAATGTCTCATCATGCGATACACCCTTGACCGCGCCGGAGGTCATTTCTGCCTGCCGCCCTCTTCCGCGTCTCCAGAATGCTCGCTAATTCCCCGTTCGACTCCTCATCTAAAACATCCGCCAACTTCAACACAAGAGACCTCAACTCTGTTTGAGGCAACTCCTTCACTTCTTCAAGTATGGCATCGGCTTTCATTATGGATTCACGCTACGCCGCCGCCCCGGTTTGTCGAATCCGGTTTACGACTCCTAAACCCCACGCCCAGTAACCGCGACATTCGCAAAAGCGACGATTTCCTCGGAAAGAGCCTCCGAATCGGCCAGCCCATTCTTCAGATTCTCAGCAACGCCTTCTTCCGCCGCCGCGCCAACCAGCATGCCGAGGATCATGCCGCGATGAACGTTGTCGCCTCCGATGTTGGCGTTGGCCAGCAATGACGCGTTCAGATCGAATCCGTGCTTGCGCGCGAGATACAGCGCCAGCGGCAGGCCATGCTCCGGATAGCAGGCCGTTGCCAACGTTTTGCACGCTTCTTCTTCTGTCTCATGTTCCGCGACGAAGCGTTCGATATCGCAGGCCTCATCGGAAAGTTCCGTGTGCAATCGCCAGGTCTCGTCCCGTGGAATGTTACCCGGTCCTTTGTGGGCGCGGTAGGCTGCGAAGAGTTCCGCGCCGGTCACCTTCGGCAAACGCATGTGCCGCGAGTGCGTTTGTAGAATCTTGCTCGGATCCGCGCCGCGCAGCAGGCCGTGCAGCAACGGGACGAGGATAATCAACGCGCTGGCCACGTTCTCTGAACGATGCGTCAGGTTCTGCCTCTCCAACGCGACGCCGAGCCCCTGATAGGCCCCGTCCGCCAGCAATGACGCGACCATCGGTCCGATCACGCCTCCGTGCGAACCGATCGACCACACGTCACGTTGAAATTCCGCGCACAGTCTGGGCGACAAACCCGTCGAGTAATTCTCAAACCAACGACGCAGATAGATCTCGGTGTAGGGATCGCGGTTCAAGCCCGGCGTCGTCATGTAGTCGACAAACGCCTCCAGGAACGCGTCCGGCTCATAGCGGCCATGCTCCGCCACGGATCGCATCAGAACCCGAACAAGATTCGCGCCCAGTGTGTTCTCCCCGGCTTTCAACCCATGGTGGTAATGGTAGCGGTCCTCGAGCGTGGGCGTGGCGTTGCCATGTTCGCTTTCCCGTTCGCCCGTCGCGATCTCGAGCCTCCCGTAACTCGTGTCATAGAATCGCGCGTGGTCATGAAGAATGTCGAATGGACGCCCCAACCGCTTGGCGTTCTCGACATCCGGCCGATAGGTCATCCCAACCATGAAACTCTCCGGATGCGGATGCGGCGCGGGCTCAAACCCCGTGAGCCCCCCATCGAAGACGCGCTTAATATTTTCGATGCTGTAGAACCAGTGCGCCGGCATCGCCAGCGCATCGCCGATGAACAGGCCCCAAAGCGCGTTGCGCATCCGCCGCGCCCGATCGTCGATTGAAGTGTTGTTGTGACCCACGCGCCGCAGCATACCACCAAACTGAAAATTCAACAGCGCGGCGAAGATCGTGAAATGGAAAGGCGCGTCTCTGGCAGATCTGAAAGGCCGGGAGATTCGTCTGGAGTTCTATCTCAAGGAGGCGGACCTCTACACCTTCCGGGCGACGCGCGATTAGCGCCCCTCCTTGGGCGCTCGATGTTCGGGGTTTGGAAATCCCCCCGATTTACTACCGTTTGATCTGCAATTTCGCCGCGCGCTCGGATACTCTCCCATTCAACGCGCCGTAGACTCCGACACCCCACTTCACCTTCGCGCCCGACTCCGGTTGAAACAGGCCGCCAACGTCCGCCCTTCCCAGCTCCTTTTCATCCTGCAGGACGCGCATCCGATCACCCGCGATCTCAAATACAAACGTCGTCGGTCCATCCACCCATCGCGTGGACACGGTAAGCTGACCGGGAACAGTCACGCGATAAACCGCCCCAAAATCCTTCCACTTGTCCGGCAAGAGAAAGTCCGGTTTGGGATCGAGTTTCATCGCCGTCTTCGAGGAGGTCGAAATGTAAAGCGAATCGCCAAACGGGACCATGCTCGTCACTCGCTGCCCCCAGGCGTTCTGCGCGCTCAGCCCCATTCGTTTGGCCTCCGCCTCATAAGGATGCCGCGTCTTGTCCGTCAGCTCCGGATGATCAAACAGGCGCCGGAAGAAGTCCCATTTGCCGCTCGGGCGATCGTGCCGCCAGACCTCGCCCCAGGGCCAGACGCCGACGAACAGACTCCCGCCATAGATCGCTGTCGTCTGGGCCTCGCGCGCAAATTTGGAGACGCCCGACAGGACAGGCGGCCAGCCTTCCAACCGAGTCACTTCCCGCCCATCGACTTCCCATAATTCACCGGTCGGGTAATGGCCGAGCAGCAACCTGCCGTCGTAGTTGACCGTCGTATAGACCTGGAAACTCGTCTTCTTTGGCTCCACCAACACTACCCAACTGCGACCGTCAAAGCGATAGACGCCCCCCGTGTTCGTCGCGGCAATGATGTCACCGTCCTGCTGCCCGTAGGCGTAAACGAATTCCTTTTGCGACCGCAGCTTCAGCGCAACGGCCTTGCTCAAATCCAGATTCTCCGGCTCCGCCGCCGACCAGGGAATTGCCAGAATCTCGTTCACCGCCGCCGCGTTATCCGGCAGGAATCGACGCACGACCAGAAAGCCATCAGCGTAGTAATGCGCTCCCAGTCGCGGCTCTTGCATCGTAAACTTCCTGATCGCCTTGCCGTTCCAATAAATCGTTCGCGACGCCACGCCCAGAAAGCCGTCGCCGACCGCCGTTTCGAAACGAATCGTTTTCCTGTCCTCGATCCACTCGCCATGATTGGCGTCCCAATAGCGCAGTTTGTTGTCCGTGGCGCCGCTTCGCGTGGCGGAGAAAAGCCGATCTCCCTTGTCGAAGAGATACACGCCCGAGTCGGGCGTCGGCCTCGGCAGTCGCTCCACTTTTACCGGCCAATCCCCCTCCGGCGGCGCGACGTAGAACGTGACCTTGCGTCGATCGGAACGCGCCTGGGTATTGTAGGTTTCCAGAAATCCTGCGCCAGCGAGCGCGCGGCCCTCGGGGCTTCGCAGCTCAAACAACGAACCCATCGCCTGCCCCTTGTCCGCGCCGAAATCAACGCGCATCTCGACGCGAAATGACGATTGTGCGACGGCGGCGGCGCACATCCCAAGAAGCGCTGCGACCAGGAAACCCGGCCAACGCATTACCCGGATATGTATGGAGCTATTTTTATTCATAAGACAAAAGGCCTATTAACGGAGCGTTCTGGGCCCAACCCCACCCCTTGCCGACAAATTCATAGCCTCGCCGATCGCCCACCGGGATGCCGCGATTGTAGTCCTCAAATCCTTTCTCCTTCGCCTCGGTCATGTGATAATCTTTAGGAAACTCGGTGATCGTTTTCTCGTTGTGCGCGAAGGGGCGAATCTTCCCGCCATTGTAGAAACCGGGATCGGGCTTGCCGGGATTGAAGAAATTCGCGCACCCGCTCAGCAACCCATAAAACTCCTCCCAGCCGCGATCGATCGGACGTTTCCCCTTCGCATGGCCGAGGTGCCACTTGCCGGTGTAGCCGGTCGAGTAGCCCGCGTCCCCCAGAACCTCGCCCAGCGTCGCCATATTCGGCCGAAGCGTTCCCCACGCCTTGCGCGGATAGAGCCCCGTGGTCAAGGCCGCGCGCGTGGTCACGCAAACCGCGCAATTGTAAAACTGCGTAAAGCGAAGCCCCTCGGACGCCAGCCGATCCAGGTTGGGCGTCGCAATTTCACTGCCGTAGCAGCCGATGTCTGAATACCCGAGATCGTCGCAGAGAATCAGAATGATGTTGGGCCGACTCGGCGCCGACTGCGCCGAGGCGACGACAAATATCAAAAAAAGCCAGGCCGATGCCGCTCGCCAAGACATCGGGCTCGCCGAAGTTTCCAAGGACGAACGAGGAACACATGGGCGTTGCTTTTCGAACATTCCACGGATGCTAGGCAAAGAAGGCGCTTTGGAAAGGTGGAAAAATGAATTGGGCGACCAGCCGCGTACGCCCTACCCTTTGCACAGTCGGACAACCTCCGCTCATGCCTCCAGAAACCCATCATCTTACCTGCGAAGTCCTCGTCGCCGGCGGCGGCCCGGCCGGAGTCCCGTGCGCCCTCGCCGCCGCGCGCTGCGGAGCGAAGGTCATTCTCTGCCAGGATCGGCCCGTCCTCGGCGGCAACGCCTCCAGCGAGGTTCGCATGCACATCGTCGGAGCCAATGGCACGGGCGGATTCGATCGCGGTGAGGAATTGACGACCGAAGCGCGCGAGGGAGGCATCATCGAGGAAATCCGACTGGAAAACTGCGTGCGCAATCCGCAGCGCTCCGCCTCGATGTTCGATCTGATCCTCTACGAGAAATGCATGGCGGAAGCCAATCTCACGCTGATGCTGAACACCACCGTGACGGGCGTGAAAAAAACCGGCGCTCGCATCTCTCACGCAATCGCCGACCGCCAAAGCACGGAGGACCGATTTATCATTCAAGGGGACGTCTTCGTGGATTGCACCGGCGACGGACGGCTCGGCTTCGAGGCCGGCGCAGCTTTCATGGAAGGTCGCGAGAGCAAGGAGCAGTTCAATGAATCTCTCGCCCGCGACGAACACGACAATCAACGGCTCGGCTCCACCATCCTGATTCAGGCGCGCAAGCACGATCGGCCCATGCCTTTCGTGGCGCCGGATTATGCGCGCAAATTTACAAAGGCGTCGCTCATGCTCCGCCTCTACTCCACTCCCGGCCACGAAGAGCCGACGCACGAATACGGCTACTGGTGGGCCGAATGGGGCGGCGATCGCGACACCATCAAGGACAACGAGGAAATCCGCGATGAATTGCTGTCGATCGTCATGGGCATCTGGGATCACGTCAAAAATGGCCCGCCCGAGATCTCAGCAGAGCACGATCCGTTCGACGCCGCACATTGGGCGCTCGACTGGTTTGGGTTCCTGCCCGGCAAACGTGAAAGCCGACGCTTCATCGGCCAGCACGTGCTGACCGAGCAGGACATCATGGAATCGCGCGAATTCCCCGACGCCATCGCCTACGGCGGCTGGTCCATCGACCTTCACCCGCCCAGGGGCGTCGACGCGCCCACCGAGGAGCCATGCGTCCAACATCCCGTTCCCTGGCTCTACGATATTCCACTGCGCTGCTGCGTTTCCCGCGACATTGAAAATCTCATGTTCGCAGGCCGAAACATGTCGGCGAGTCACGTCGCTTTCGCATCGACACGCGTCATGGCGACCTGCGCGGTCGTAGGCCAGGGCGTCGGGACGGCGGCTTCGTACGCCGCCATCAGGAAAATCTCACCGAGCGCGCTTTTGTCCAATTCCAGAGCCATCCCTCGGATCCAACAAAGTCTGCTCCGGCAGGACGCCTATCTCATCGGCATCGTCAATAACGAGAACAAGGACCTTGCGCGAAGAGCCAACGTCACCGCGTCCAGCAGTCAACCGGGCGGCGAGCCGATTAACATTTTCTCAGGTCAAACCCGCAGCGCGCACGGCAAACGCGGAGCCCCTCCCGAACGACAAAATCCTGGAACGCATCGCTGGATGTCCGACCCGGCCGAG
The DNA here is from genome assembly GCA_047618185.1 of Limisphaerales bacterium. Lineage (GTDB taxonomy): Bacteria > Verrucomicrobiota > Verrucomicrobiia > Limisphaerales > JAYPEY01 > JAYPEY01. Next base: position 11,359 of record JBLHKZ010000017.1, on the reverse strand, counting down.
GGGCTCCCCGCCTGGATCGAATTGAAGTGGGAAGCGCCGATCGAGTTGAGCTTCGTTCGGATCGTCTTCGACACCGGCATGCATCGACACCTCACGCTGAGCCATCACGACGGCTATACCTCAAAAATGAAATGGGGGGCGCCGCAACCCGAAACCGTCAGCGACTACGAAATCGAAGGCCTCGTCGACAACGCCTGGAGAATCGTCAAACAACAACGCGGCAACAGCCAACGCGCGCGCATCCACCGATTGATCATGCCCGTTTCAATCACCGCGCTGCGAATCACCGTTCGAAAAACCAATGGAATCGACCACGCGCGCATCTTCGAAGTCCGAGTCTTCGCGGCGTGACGCAACCTATCACTTTCCTAAAGAATGGGACACCGGGGACGGCATCCCTCTCAATCAAGGAGACGGACGCCGTCCCCGGCGTCCCATATTGTGCGGACAGGCAGCGTTTCCAAAAAAATGAAACGTCCGCCAGCAGCCGCGCCGCAAACTCAAGCTCGACACCGCGCCGCGTCATCGCCACGATCCCCACACTCCCGATGAAATCGACGGCTACAAATACGCAATCGTTGCTCCTCCGCCGCTGGCTTCCACTCCTCGCGCTCCTTTTCCCCGCCCTGGCGCAGGCCGCCGAGCCGTCGGCTGCAAACGCCGAATCGACAGCGAGCGGACTCCAGATCATTGACTGGATCATCATCGCCGCCTACGCGGGCACAACCATTTTCCTAGGGTGGTGGTTCGGACGAAAGCAGAAGAACACCAAGGAGTATTTCGTTGGCTCCGGAAATATGAATCCGATGCTCATCGGCGTGTCGCTGTTCGCGACGCTGCTGAGCACGATTTCCTACTTGTCCTTCCCGGGTGAAACATTGGGCAAGGGTCCGATCTACATGACCAACCTGCTGGCCTACCCGCTCATTTTCTACATCGTCGGCTACAAGCTCCTGCCGATCTACATGGCGCAGAAAGTCACCAGCGCCTACGAACTGCTGGAAATGAAGCTCGGCCTGAGCGTGCGACTGCTGGGAGCCGGACTGTTCCTGGTCTTACGTCTGTTCTGGATGTCCCTGCTGATCTATGTCACGGCGAAGGCGATCGCGATCATGATGTTCGAGGGCAAGCACAAGCCAATACAATTCACGATCACGTCGGGAGTCACGGCGACCGCCGCAGGATACTCGCCGCAAATGGGAGAAATCTCCAACGCGGCCATCACCGAGGACGGCCAATCAACAACCGTTCAAAGCCTGGCTTATCATACGGCCGATGCCGCCCTGACGCTGGAACTGGACCAACCTCTGACCGAGGGTTTTCTGAATCCCCAAACGCAGGACCATAGCCTGGTTATTCGCGTCAAAGAACCAACGCGCGTCACGACGGACCTCAAATTCTCCGAAGGAGCGATCGCGCCGGACGGCAGGGCGCTTGTCTGGAGCCTGGACGAGAATCCGTTCGGAGAATCGCCCACGTCCGCCGCCTACGTGGAAGTCAAAAGAAACTACGACAAATACATCCCCTGGATCGTGCTCATCACCGGCTTTATTGCGATCGTCTACACCTCTCTGGGCGGCCTTCGCGCCGTCGTTATCACGGATTTGATGCAGACCATACTGCTCTACGGCGGCGCCGTCCTCGTGCTCGGCATCATCACCTGGAAAATGGGAGGCATCGGATGGTTCCCCACCGAATGGCAAGCCGACATCTGGGACAAACAACCCGTCTTCAGCCTCGATCCGTCAGTCCGCGTCACCGTCGTCGGCTCGATCCTGTCCGTGTTGATCTGGTATACAGCCACCTCTGGCGGGGACCAGGTTTCGGTTCAGCGATTCATGGCGACCAAGGACGCGGCCACCGCAAAACGCGCGATCGGCATGCAGCTCACCGTTGGAGCCGTGGTCGGCGTCACCCTCGGGCTCGTCGGCTTCGCGCTGCTCGGCTACTTCCAGGCCAACCCCGGCGAGATCCCGCCCGGCATGACGCTCAACGATGACGCCGACAAGATCTTCCCCCACTTCATCGCCCATGGGCTGCCGTCGATCGTCTCTGGACTTGTCCTGGCAGGCCTCTTTGCCGCCGCCATGTCCAGCGTCGACTCCGGAGTCAATTCCATCACCGCGGTCGTCATGACAGATTTCCTCGACCGCTTTGGGAAGAAGCCAAAAACGGAACGCCAGCAAATGATCTTCGCGCGGGGCCTTGCTTTTGGCGTCGGCGCCATCGTGGTGTTGTGTAGTTCGTTGGTGGAGCAGGTGCCCGGCAACATCACCGCCGTCACAGGAAAGACTGTCAACCTCCTCACTGTGCCCATCTTCCTGCTCTTCTTCTTCGCGTTATTCGCGCCTTCCGCCAACACAAAAGGCGCCTGGGCCGGCGTGGTCTCCAGCGCCACCATCGCGATCCTGATTTCCTTTTCCGGCCCCTTGTTCGGCATGAATCCGGAAACCGGCCTGGATCCCATCAGTTTTCAGTGGATCGGCCCCTTCGCCCTGGCGGTCGGCATGAGCGTCGGACTCGCCTCGTCGCGATTTTTCAACCTCAACACCTCTGCCACAGGCGCGCTTCTGTTCAGCGCCCTGGCCGCGGCCGTCGCCTACAAAGTCCTCAGCCTCGAAATCAAACCCATTCCCTTTGCCGGCTCGTTGATCACCGGCTCGTGGATCTTTCTTTTCATCACGCCCAAACCATCCGCCGCCAAGTCCGATACAGCCGAATAGTCGCGGCCCCGTCGGTCGCGCCATTTTTCAAGCCATGCAAAACTCGCCGAGCAAACAATGTGCGCTTCTCCTTGGAACCCTGACTTTGGGTCTGTTCTGCGCCCTTTCGAGCAACGCCGCCCAACAGCAAATCAAGTTGACGAAAGACGTCCGCGAGAAATGCCTTACCGTCCTGCGCGACGGCCTGAAGTCGGACGAGTTCTGGCCCTCGATCCACGCCGCCGAAGGGCTCACGCTCGGCGGACGAGGCGCGGAGGTCATCGCCCATCTCCAACCGAAGCTTGCAACCGAGAAGGACGATCAACGCCGCTGCGGCCTCGCCCGCGAACTTGTCCGCGCCGGCCAACGCCAGCACGCGCGCATCATGCTCAACATCCTCGCAGGCGAAGATTCTCACGGCCACGTTCACGCCGCCGAAAGCCTCTACAAGGTCGCGGAGATTGGCGACGGCGGCGCGCTACGCAAGGCCTTTGCTGACACCTCCAACGTCCCTCTCCAAATGATGGCCGCCGCCGCGCTCGGTCGCTGCGGGAATCCAGAGGCCATGGCCTTTCTCCGGAAACAACTCAAGATCGCCGAGCCCGATATCGCGCGAATCGCCGGTTGGGTCCTCGGCCGCATCGGCAGCCCGGCGGACATCCCGGATCTGACGACGAGAGCCAACAGCGCCGAGGAAACGATTCAACGTGTGTTCTACCACAATTCGCTCGCCGCGCTGGGCGACAATATCGGCATGCGCACCCTGGAGTTGCACCTGACGTCCTTCGACGCCGCCACCCGGACCTATGGCGCGACCTTTGCCGGCGACGCCCGCGCCACGCAGACCCAGAAACAACTCACCCGCCTGCTTGACGACCCCTACCTCGACGCGCGCCTCCGCGCCGCCCAATCCCTGCTCGTCCTCGCCTCAACGCCTCCGCCCGATCGGAAGGAAGACATCGCGACGATCGCCTTTCCGGCCACGAAAACTAATCCCCGCTACACTGAAGGCTCCGTGGTCGAACTCAACGACGGCTCGCTGCTTTTCGCCGTGACGGAATTCTTCGGCAACGGCAGCGATTTCGCCAAAGCCCACATCGTGGCGCGCCAGTCCAGCGACGGCGGAAGAACTTGGGGCGACAAACGAATCCTTCAGAAAAACACCGGCGGTCTGAACGTCATGAGCGCCACACTCCGCCGTCTGCCCGCCAAGGGCGCGCCCGATCGCATTGCCCTTTTCTACCTCCAGAAAAACAGCCACAGCGACCTCGACCTCTACGCGCGCTACTCCACCGACGAGTGCCAAACCTTTGGTGAGCGCGTCCTCGTCACCCCCAACGCGGGCTACCATGTCGTCAACAACGACCGCATCACCCGGCTTTCCACCGGCCGGCTGCTCGCCCCCGCCGCCTCCACTTCCGACGCAACCAAGGTCAATCATTTCACCTGCCGCTGCTACATCTCCGACGACGAAGGACTCACCTGGCGCGCAGGCAAGGCCGCGGTCGATCTCTCCAAACGCGGCGCCATGGAGCCCGAAGTGATTGAACTAAAGGACGGCCGCATACTGATGATCATGCGCAATCAACTCGGCACGATTTCCAAAAGTTATTCAAGAGACGGCGGCGACACGTGGAGCCCACCCGGCGACCTCGGCGTCACCGCCCCCGAAGCGCCCGCCACCCTGCGCCGCATTCCCGCCACGGGCGACCTGCTGCTCATCTGGAACAACACCTACACCGCCGGCGCCGGCCACGGCGGCGAGCGAACTCCCCTCACTGCCGCCATTTCAACCGACGAAGGCCAGACCTGGAAGAACGTCCGCAATCTCGAAACGAATCCCAAACTCACCTACTCCTACACCAGCCTGACCTTCGCCCAGGAGCGCGCGGTCATGACCTATTGGGTCGGAGACCGGTCCAAACGACAATGGGCCGCGAAGTTTCGATCACTCCCGGTAAGTTGGTTTTACAAATAGTTGAGAGTGGGAATGAGTTGAGGGTTGAGAGAAACGACAAGCGCAACCCTCCTCAAACCGAAGGTTCAATTCCCAAAACTCTCAGCTCTCAACTGATTTCGACTCTCAGCTCTCAACTCAATAACACTCTCACCTGCCCCCCCCCCATGAGATCCAGTAAGACCCTCGCCCGCATCCGCAACGGAGAACCCGTCCGCATCTGTTCGCTGGGACATTTCATTCCCGCCTACGTCAAATACGCCGCCAGCGCCGGCTTTGATTGCATCTGGGTCGACCTCGAACACCGAGCCATGAATGACCGCGAAGTGCAGGCGCTGCTCGCGTTCTTCCACAAATTTGACATCGACTGCATGCTGCGCCCGTCCACCCTTGAGAAGGCGCGGCTCTATCGCTATCTGGAAGACGGCGCCTCCGGTCTAATGATCCCGCACGTCTCCACGCCCGAGAAAGCCAAATCGCTCGTCGACGCCACGAAGTTCCCGCCCGTCGGTGATCGCGGCATCGACGGCGCCGGTCTGGACAATGGATTCAACCTCTTCGATGACGACTACCCCGCGCGAACCAACGCCGAGACCTTTCTCGTCGTTCAGATCGAAACCCCCGAAGCCGTGGCCAACGTCGACGCCATCGCCGCGACGCCGGGCGTCGACGGCCTGTTCATCGGGACGGGCGACCTTGGCTTTCGTCTGAAACAATCCGAGGAACATCCGAGCCTGGAGGAAGCCATCGAGATCGTCGCGGCCGCCGCGAAGAAGCACAACAAAGCCTGGGGCTGCCCCGCCGGATCGGCCGACGCCATACGCCAACGCCGCGGCCAGGGAGCCCAACTCCTCGCCCGAGGCGGCGACGCCGGCGCCCTCATCCAAACCCTCGGCCAATGGCAAACCGAACTGGATGAGATTTTCGATTGAATTCAGAGCCCAACGAAGCCTGCTCCGGCCCAACCTGGGAACTATCGAAGCCCGTGAGTTTCGACGGCGCAGCCGCCTGTATCGAATCCCAACGGGATTCCGCCTTAAAGCCCAGGGTTGCTTCAACCCTGGGTAAAGCGCCGCAGCGCGAAACAACCCCACCGGGGTTGCGCCCATCCTCGAACTCCCGATCGCCGCGCGATTCCATACCCTGTGGCAAACGCCATGTCGCAATCCCTCGCCAACGTCGTCATCCACACGATCTTCTCCACGAAGAATCGCGAACCCTGGCTCCGCGACCCCAACCTGCGCAAAGAGACCTTCGCCTTTCTCGGCGGCACGGCAAAGACCCTCAACTGCCAGCCGATTAAGATCGGCGGCCACATTGACCATGTTCACCTGCTCACTACGCTCTCCCGCACAATCACGATTGCGGACTTCTTTAAAGAAACTAAACGCATTTCCTCCAATTGGGCGCAAGAAAGGGATTCCGCTCTCGCTGATTTCCATTGGCAAGCCGGCTACGGCGCGTTCTCGGTGTCGGAGTCAAACACGGACAAGGTCATCCACTATATCGAAAATCAGGATGAACATCACAAACACATTTCCTTTCAGGACGAATACCGGCAATTCTTGAAGAAGCATGGCGTGGCATTCGACGAGAAATATGTGTGGGATTGAAGGCTATCTGAAAGCCGACGCTCAGCGGACGCAACGCTTTCAGCGTTGGAGCCACGTTAAAATGCGTGACCCAGGGTTGAGGCAACCCTTGGCTATAAGACGGAATCCCGTTGGGATTCAATACAGCGCACATGCGCCTACAAACGCGCCGACGGCGCTTACACGAATTATCCGTACGGCATGAATTCCAACAATCCCATCAGACCCAACATCCTCATCATCGGAACCGGCTCCATCGGCGAACGGCACCTGCGTTGTTTCCTCGCGACCGATCGTTGCAATGTCTCCTTCTGCGAGCCCATCGAAGATCGCCGCGCGGACATCGCCGCGCGCTACAACATCACCGGGTATCCCAGTCTCGATGACGCGCTGAGCGCCGGCTCCATCGACGCCGCCGTCGTGGCGACTCCCGCCCAGACCCACATCCCCATCTCGACCCAACTCGCCTCAAAGGGCGTTCATCTGATGATCGAGAAACCGCTGGGCGTCAGCCTTGATGGGATTGATGAACTTGCGGCCGTCGTCGCCGAACAGAGCGTGCAGGTCGCCATCGGATACACCCTGCGCAGCATGCCCCCCGTGCGCGACATGCGCCGGGCGATTCTCGACGGCCGCTTCGGCAAGCCGCTGCAAGTCACCGTCGTTGGGGGCCAGCATTTCCCGCTCTACCGCCCCGCCTATCGCGAGATCTACTACACAAAACACGAGACCGGCGGCGGCGCGATCCAGGATTGCATCACCCATCACCTCAACACCGTCGAATGGCTCGTCGGACCAATCACGCGTCTCGTCGCCGACGCCGACCATCTGGCGCTGGAGGGAGTGGAGGTGGAAGACACCGTGCACATCCTCACCCGACACGGCTCCGTCCTCGGCTCCTTCAGCATCAATCAGCATCAGGCCCCCAACGAAACCACCGTCACGGTCATTTGCGAGCGCGGAGCCGCGCGTTGGGAAACAGCCCACAACCGCTGGCTCTCCTGCGTCGAACCCGGCGCGCAATGGACCGTTGAAAAGGCATACCATGCCGAACGCGACGACTATTACATCAACCAAGCCAACTCCTTCCTCGACCAGCTTGAAAAACAAAGCGAGCCCGTCTGTTCGCTGGCGGAAGGAATTCAAACGCTGCGTGTCAACCTGGCGGCGTTGAATTCGGCAAAAACTGAAAAATGGGAAACAATCCAATCATGAACCCAACCGCTCAAAATCTCTTCGACCTCACCGGCCGCAACGCGTTGATCACCGGCGCTTCCGGCTTTCTCGGCTCCGCCTTCGCCGACGCCCTCGCCGAAGCCGGAGCCAATGTCATCTGCGCCAGCCGCGAACTCGAACGCGCGCAGACCTCCGCCGACCGGCTCACGACCCAGGCCGGCAATCGCCACTGCGCCGTGGCGCTGGACCAGACCGACGAAGCCTCACTCAATTCCGGATTCGACGCCGCAATCGAAGCGGCCGGCCAAATCGACATCCTGATCAACAACGGCCACTCCGGCGACCCCCACGACCTGACCGACGCGACCGCCGAGCATTTTGAAAAGGTCCTCGCCAATGCCACCGGTTACTTCCTGCTCGCGCGGCGATTGCGCAACCATGTCGTCGAACGCGGAGCCAACGGCAGTGTGGTGATGATCGGCTCGATGTATGGCGTGGTCGGCTCCTATCCCGACGCCTACGCGGACGTCTGCCCCGCCAGCCCAGTTTCCTACCACACTCTCAAAGGCGGGATCATTCATCAGGCCCGCCACCTCGCGGTCTATTGGGCGAAGGACAACGTGCGGGTGAACTGCCTCAGTCCCGGCCCCTTTCCCGGAGCCAAAGCGCCGGCCGAAATGGTCGAACGATTGATAAAGAAATCTCCGATGGGCCGCATGGGCCTGCCGCATGAATTGAAAGGAGCCCTGCTCTACTTCGCCAGCGACGCCGGCAGTTACACCACCGGCCAAAACCTCGTCGTCGACGGCGGCTGGACGGCCTGGTGATTTCAAATCTCAGATCTCGGATTTCAAATTCGAATCCTACTTCCCCGAGCCCACGTACGCCTCGTAGCTTTCAGCGACCTTGGCCGCATCCGAGTCGCCATGATGAATAAAGAATCGGTGCCTCAGCGTTAACGACTCGCCCTTCCGAATCGTGTAATCCCCGTCGCCCTTCTTCGCGCCCGAGGCGCGTCCAAAACTTCCAGCGGCAAATCGATTTGCCGTCAGCAGACCGTAATAGCGCGCATGCCAACCCGTCGGCGCGCGCAGGTTGCTCGGATGATCAAACATCGCAACGCCGACCGTCTTGCCGCTGGCGTCCGGTCCGGAATAATCCACCCACTCCGCCTGCTTGCCCCAGGCCGCATCGTTCTTGTCGCCGCGGCTGTTCATGATGGTTCCAAAACTCGGACTCTCCTTCGCATGGCGCGCGAGCGCCTTCACCTTCATGGTCGAGGCCACGCGCAATCCCAGCCCGCCGTCCTTGTTGTCGCCAAATTTCACATCCTTCGCGCCGGCGTGCAGCGTGACGTCGTAATCCATCAACACCTGCCCTTTGCCCACCGGGATGAACGTCAGCCGCTTGCGCTCGCGCAGCACGACCTCCCCCTCGCCCGTCCATTTCGTCCAGACGATCAATTCACCCCGCTTCTCGCCCGACTGAATTTTTTCAAATCGATCATGTGCGATCGCCGTGGCCCTACCCTTCCGCTCCTCCGCCTGCGGCGCCCAGAAGTTGAAGTCATTGACGTGGCTGTGCGTGAAGAAAATAGCCCGATGATGCGGATGGTCCTGCTGCTCGCCCTTGACCCCGGGCGTCATCGGATAATGCCGCACCACCGATTCTCCGTTGGGCCCGTTCACCGGATAGAGATACGGATACTTCCAATCCTTGAAGCAGTATTCCGTGAACACCTTGCCGTCGATCTCGACCCGGACGCGATCAGCCAGCTCGGTTAACTTGACGGCGGCGGAAAGGAAACCTGGGGACAAGAGAGACGCAATCAATGCGCAGGCCAAAAACGATTTGCGAAGCATCCGGTAATAACGCCCGACACGACGACCGGATTCAATCCTTTTTCCATTCGAACCGTTTCAACTTCCATGCCAAACGACGAACCGAAATGATTTACTCATTTCCACCGCTTGTGCTTCGATAGCCGAGATGAACGACAGACCGCTCCATCTCCACGCTCGCCGAACTGCAGCCCCTGTGCAGCGCATGCTCGTCCTCGCCGCGCTCTGTGTTGCGGCAGCCGCTACGGAGGCTCATCCGCCTATTGATCTCGGCCCCGGCAACACGTCGGGCAAGGGCATCAATTACGCCGGCGCCTCGGTCACGCTCAAAGACGGAACGCTGCTCAGCTTTTATCGACGCGGCGCCGCCGATTCGATTCCCATCTACGTCACCCGATCGACCGACCACGGCACGAACTGGACCGCGCCCGAAGTTCTCGTCAAGTTGTCAACGGAACGTTGGGGCGGCCCCATCCCACTGCTCGATCGCGACGAGGAACTTCATTTCGTCATCCCCAAGGTCCGCGGCGAGGGCCGTATTCCCAACGTCGACCGCTTTATCGATCTTTACTATCTTCGCTCGACCAACGGCCGCGCCGAATGGACCGAGCCGAAACGCATTTACGAAGGCTATTGCGGATCCATCCAGGGGCTATTTCAACTCAACTCCGGCCGCATCGTCGCGCCTTTTGCCGACTGGCTTCCCGGCGTTGCCAGAACCCCGCCCACCGGACCCAACGTCACCACCGCCGTCTATTCGGACACGGACGGCAGAACCTGGAAACGCTCCCCCGCCAAACTCACGGCCCCCTGCCACGACGGCTACAATGGCGCCAACTACGGCGCCTGCGAACCCACCCTCATCGAGCTCAATGACGAGCGCGTCTGGATGCTCATTCGCACCCAGGCCGGCGACCTTTACGAATCTTTCTCACCGAATGGCGCGAACTGGTCCGAAGCCCAACCTTCGCGCTTCGTCTCCTCCAACTCGCCAGCCTTCCCCATTCGGCTCAACGACGGGCGCATCGTGCTTTTCTGGAACAATTGCGTCATGCCGCCTCGGGTCGGCAAAGACGGCGTTTACGCCGGGCGCGACGCGCTGCACGCTGCGATCTCCAGGGACGAAGGCAAGTCCTGGCGAGGATTCCGCGAGGTCTACCGCGATCCGACTCGACATCAAAGCCCGCCACAATCCGGCGACCGCGGCACGGCCTACCCGCACGCGACGCTCACCGACGACGGACGAATCCTGCTCGTCTCCGGCCAGGGCACGGAACGCCGCCGCCGCTTTCTGATCGATCCCGAATGGCTGCTTGAGCGGACTCACGAGGAGACCTTTGAAAACATCGACGCCTGGCACTTGTTCAAGGAATTCGGCCCGGTGAAACGTTGGTGGCGGGATCGTCTCCAGGGACCGCAATTGATCGACCACCCGGACAAACCCGGTCGCAAGGCGCTGCAAATCCGCCGACCGGATGCACTGCCCGCCGACGGAGCCGTCTGGAACTTTCCCTCCGCGCGCGCCGGTAAACTGACCTTGCGCGTCCGCATCGGAAAGCGCTTTGGCGGCGCCCGCATCAGCGTGACCGATCGTTTCTACAATCCCTGCGACGACGCTGGCAAAAAAGAGGCGCCCATCTCGCTGAATATTTCACCCGGCGGCCGCATCGTCTCCCACCACACGCTGACGCCCGACAAATGGCAAACGATTGACATCACGTGGAACAGCATCGGCGTCTGCAAAGCCTTTCTGGACGGCAAGCTCATCAGGCAATTTGGCAGTGTCCGACATCCCGCCAATGGGTTCTGCTATCTCCGCCTCCGCTCCACCTCGACACAGGTCGACCCAACCGGACTCCTGGTCGATTCCGTCAAGATGCGGGCGCAATAAGAGGCTTCCGAAGCGGGCGCAGTTCAAGATGTAGAACGCGAGACAATCGAACCCGGGGAAACCCTCCCGTTAAACCATCTCCAGCCCGCGCATGGTTCCACGCCCGGAGCCAAAACGGCTCGCCTCGATGCCCAGCCGTTGCAGCATCGACACATACAGATTTCCGAGCGGGTAATTATTGTCCCGGTCGAAGGCCAGAT
>JBLHKZ010000016.1:0-38177 GCA_047618185.1 Limisphaerales bacterium | reverse complement strand
TTTGTGGCCACCAGGAGAAGGGCCAGTTGACCATGCAGCGGACCTTGTTGTTGCGCACCGAAGCGAGCAGGTAATCCGCGCCGTCGAGATCGGCGGCGAGGGGTTTCTCGATCATCAGATGCACGCCGCGGTCGGCGGCGTCCTCGGCCATCTCGACGCCGGTGGCGTTGTCGCCGTAAATGAACACGGCGTCGACCTTGGCCGTTTCGAGCAGCTCTTCATGGGAGTGAAAAGGCTCGGCTCCGAATTCCTTGGCGGCGCGCTCCAGCAGCGGGTCGTTGAGGTCGGCGGCCGCGACCAGCTCGGCGTCCTTGAGTTTGGCCAGTTGGGGGAGGTTGTCCCAGATGTGATCGTGCGTCAGGCCCAGCACGCCAATGCGTAGTTTACGGTTCTTTTTCATGTAAATTTCACCGCTCCACCCAGATCGGCGTCAGCCAGGCCCATTGGCCGTTCACCTGCGAGGCGCGGAGGCGGTAGACGTCGATGTCCTTCTCGGGTTCGTCGTGGAAGGCGGCGGTGATGTTGCAGGCGGATTTGGGCACGAGCGGACCGATGCGAATGGCTTCGGTGAGCCAGCCGCGCAAGTAGTGCGAGCGTCCGCCGGCGAGCAGTTCGTCGACGCTGTGGGTAAATTTCTCGCCGTTGACTTCGAGCGTGAACTTGCCGCCCTGTTTGACCGTGATTGCCAGCGACAGCGCCTGCGTGCGGGGGTGCCGCATGCTGAGGTTGCCAGTCGTTCGGGACTTCCAGGTGACGCTGGTTTCGTCCTGCTCGAGAATCTCGTGCGGTAGGTCGAGTTCGTCCGCCTCCTGCGCGTGGCCTCCGGCGCCCTTGGGCGCGACGACTGCCTGGCCGGAGAAACAGGTGTCGAGCTTCTCAATGGAGCCATTTTCGACGGTGAGTTTCGCGTTCCAGTCGATGGGCTGATTCTTGCGACCCCAGCCCCAGGTGACGCGCAGCCGGTATTCGCGGTTTTCGTCGTAGGGGCCTTGCCATTCGGGAAAGATTCGTCTGATGACTCGACCGTTTTTTAGGACTTCCACGCGGTCGAGTTTGTCGATGCCATGGACGACGGCATTGATGTGGCGTTTGTCGGCTGCCTTGATGGTCGAGCCGATCCAGGCGTCATCGACGAAGAGGCGGGCGTCGATCTTGTCGCCGGTGGCGGCGTAGACGCGTCGTTCTTTGAAGGCGTCCCAAATGGCCTCGCGGGTGAGGTCCTTGGCGAAGACACCCATGAGGCCGTCGCCATGGCTTCCGGGGTAGGCTCCGTGATGGTCGGTGCCGCCGACGATTCCAAATTGATGCCCTGCGTCCCAGCCGAATTCAGCCGTGCTGCCGTAATCGCGCGGACCCATGTCGTGCAGCATGGGGTAGGGCGCGTCCTCGCTCTCGGAGCAGCCGTGCAGGGAATAGATTTCCGCGAAGGGCGAGCATTCCTCGGAGTAATGCTTCCAATTGATGCCGCGATAGCCCGCCGCGTAACCGATATGATGCGGGATGGCGAGTGATCCGGTTGCGCGCGCAATCTTGCGCAAGCCCGGCAAATCGGGCGCGTCCTGTAGCGCAAGATTCGGGCCGATGCCGTAGATGTTGTGGTCGCCGAATTCGCGGGAATGCCATTCGTAGCTGGGAAAGGCGATGAAGTGCCCGGGCACAGTCGCCTCTTCCTGAACCCGGATCAACTCCTCCCAATTCTTGGCGCAGGTGGCAAAGCCCTGGTTGTGATACTCAATAATATCCTTGTACTGCTTCGTGTCGGTCGGCATGTCCGGCCAGAAGGCGTGGCCGGTGACGGAGCAGAAGTCGAGTTGTTGCATGGCGCGGGTCAGCGCCTGTTCGGCGGTTCCGTGACCGTAGCTGATCGAGCAATGACTGTGCAGGTCGCCCCAATAGAGATTCAAATTCATGTAGCGGATTCAGCCTTGGTTTCGGACGCGTCCGATTCGGTTTCATCGCGAAAAAATAGCGCCAGAATAATCGTGGCGACAAGCGCGACAGCCCCTAGGGCATACCAGAACGCAGAATAATTCAAGTCGCCGTTCGCCGTCGTGCAAGCTTTGGCCAGCATCGGATTCACGAATTTACCGGCGGTAATGGGGCCCAGCCCGAAGAGGACCAGCATGATGACGGTTTGCGCTGAGGTGCGGGCGTCCTTCGGGGCCAGCCGGTCGACATAGATAAAACCGGCCGCGTAAAATCCGGCGAAACAGAAACCATGAAAGAGCTGAGCCGTGATAATGCCCCATAGCGGGAGACTGGTCGTTCCAAAAACCATGTAGCGCAGAAAATAACAGGCGGCTCCGATCACGATGATTCTTCGAAAACCGAAACGCGTCAGAGCAGCGCCAAGGAATGCCATCACGGCGATTTCGGAGAACTGCCCCAGCGCCATGGCGGGCATGATATATGCGTCTCGCAGCCCCAGGGTTGGCAGGAACTTGCTCATTTGGAGGAAGTAAACCATGTGCACGACGCTGATTAAATAGGCGCAACATAGATAGATCGCGAAGGAGCGATGCCGCACGAGGCTGAAGGCCTTGGCGAAGGCGAGTTTTTGCGGAGCGTCCCGTCGCGGGGGTGTGTTGGGCAGCCACATCCAGCAGTAAACTCCCAGCACGATGGAAAGGATTCCCGCGAATTTGACTGAATCCACCATCAGCCCCTGTTTGCCCGCGAAATCGCTTCCATTAAAGAAAGGAGGGAGCCATTGAAGTTTGACGTCGTATTGAAGCCAGAACGCCGGAAAGGCGAAGGCAACCACGATCCAACCAATGGTGCCCCAGACTCGCACGCCGGGGAATTCCCGTTTTGAATTGCGCAAGTGCGCCATGGCCAGGGAATTGGTCATGCTCAGCGTGGGCATGAAGAGAATGGCGTAGGCAATGGAAAGCCACAGCCAGGCGGTGTAGCTGTCTTGAAAGCCGGTGTACCATTTGATTGCCCCGCCCAAGATCAGCAGGACGCCGAGGCACTTCTCGGTCGAGAAATAGCGGTCGGCGATTTGGCCGGCGATGAAGGGCGCGCAGACCGCGCCTATGGCGCCCGCGACGGCAATGATCAATCCGATCTGGCCGTCGGTGAATCCCAGGCCGCCGATATCAGGACTGGCGGAAAGGAACCGCGCGGCGATGGGGAACCACAGTCCGTAGACCGCGTAGAGGAGAAACATCATCAGCCAAAGCCGATTGCGGACCGAAGGGTCCGTCGCCGCCGCGCTGGAAGCCGAGTTGTTTGTGGCCGTCATTCAGGGCGCGACTCGAGTCGATCCGGTCGCGGGCGGGAAGGTTTTAGGCTTTGTCCGAAGCTTGTCAACCCGATTACCGCTTGACGGGGCTCCTGCTCGTCGAAATGGTTTTAGCCGTAAAAACTTACGAATATGGTTAAAAAACGACCGAACATCATTCTGCTGATTTCCCACGACCTGGGCTGCCATATCGGCCCCTATGGCGTCATTCCCGACGCCTGCCCCCGATTGAATGACTTCGCCGCTGAGTCGGCGCGACTGGACGCGCATTTCGTGACCTCGCCGGGATGCAGTCAAAGCAGGTCTTCGCTGATCACGGGGAGGTATCCTCACTCGAACGGCCAATTTGGACTGTCTCACCTGGGCTGGACGCTGAATCTGGACGAAACACTTTTGCCGTCGGTCCTGCGAGACGCCGGCTATCGGACAGCGATGTTCGGGATCTGGCATCTTCATGAGTGGACGCTTAAGGGGTTTTGTGATGTTTCCGACGATGTTTCCACCCGTGACTGTTCGCCCGAAGGAATCGCCGAAATTGCGGGAAGTCGCGCGGCTCAGTGGCTCCAGGAGAATGGCGAACGCGATGAACCGTTCTATCTGCACGTGGGATTCTGGGAGGCGCATCGGCCATTCTGCGGACAGGACGGCGATCCAACGGAACTGTCCGAACTAGACCTGGCGAATGTGGACGTGCCGCCCTATTTGCCGGACAACGAAGCGACCCGACGGGAATGCGCGCATCTGCGTAAGTCCGTGGAGTCAGTGGACGCCAGCGTCGGGAGGATCCTCGATGCGCTGGATGCCAGCGGTCAACGCGACAACACGATTGTGATTTTCACTTCCGATCATGGGCTGCCGTTTCCGAGGGCGAAAGGCACGCTGTATGACCCGGGCATTCAAGTGGCGTTTCTGGCGCGCTGGCCGGGGCTGATCCGATCGGGCGCGGCGGTTAAAGCGCTGACCTCCAATGCGGACGTCATGCCAACTCTGTTGGAAGCTGCCGGAGTCGCCGCTTCAACGCGCGTGCAGGGGGAAAGCTTCCTAGGAGCGCTCAGAGGCAAGGGGGGCTCCGCGCGCACGGCGGTGTTTGCGGAGAAGACCTATCACGAGCACTACGATCCCATTCGCTGCGTCCGCACCGAACGCTTCAAATACATTCGCAATTTCGAGGAGCGGCCCAATCTGGTCATGCCCTCAGACATTTACAACTCGACCACGCGCCAATCCATGACGGACGACGAGGCGTTCTGGGGTCGGCGTCCCGCGGAGGAGCTTTACGATTTGCTCGCGGATCCTGGCGAGACGAACAATCTGGCGCTGGCGCCGGAGATGCAGGAAATCAAACGCGGCTTGGAGCTGCAGTTGATCGAATGGATGTCAGAGACCGAGGATCCGCTCTTGAAAGGGCCGATTGAACGGTTGAGCGACGGTTGAGGCAATTGTTGGTAATCCGACAGGATACCCTCCCGCGCTGCCGGAGAGACTTTCAGAGTTTGACCTGTGCTGTCGTCGTCGTCGTCGTTGCGTTCCGGGGAGCGCGCGCGCCTCGCGTGTTGGATTCGGCGCCTTCGCCGGATTCTTCGGAATCTCGGCCTGCTCTGTGGCCCGGGCCAAGGCGCTGCGCGCCCAGGCTCATCGGCGGGGCGCCAATGAAAGCACGCGAGGCGCGTGCGCTCCCCGGAAGAAATTGCCGCGGCTTGGATCGTCGGATGGACGTAAGGTGAGCATTTTGGCCGTTATTCCGATGGAATAAGCGGCTTTTTCGCTTTACGGAACGACCGTCGGGAAAATATTGTCTGAGGGTCGGCGAAACGACTTCGAGAATGTTCGATATCGGATTGCCGCCCTGATTATGCCAAAGAAACATTTAAAACCAAGTCATCCAAAGTTAAGTCGCCGGTCAGCAATCCAGGCGGGCTCGATCGGGCTGCTGGGTCTGGGCATGAATCACCTTTCGCTGCTGGAAGCGGCTGAAAAAGGGAAGGGCGGACAACCCAATCGTCCCAAGGCCAATCCCAAAGCGAAGTCGGTCATCTACATTTTTCTCTCGGGCGGCCTTTCTCAGATTGACAGCTTCGACATGAAGCCCGATGCGTCAGAGGAGATTCGCGGCGAGTTTAAATCGATCGCCACCCGCACGCCCGGACTTCGGATTTGCGAGCACATGCCCGAGCTTGCCCGGCGCAGTGACAAGTGGGCGATCTGTCGATCGCTCACGCATGGCTCGAACGAGCATTCTCAGGGGCACCACATTATGCTCACCGGCCGATCGGACATGCCGCGCGGTTTTGATCCTCAATCGCCGAAGGAGACAGACTGGCCGTCGATCGCCGCGATTGCGAACGATGTCGTTCCGGCTCGCAGCAATCTTCCGCCCGCGATCGTGCTGCCGGAGAAGTTGGTTCATCGTACCGGGCGGGTCATTCCAGGGCAGTTCGCCGGGCACATGGGGTCCCAGCGAGATCCGTTTTTCCTCTCCGCATCGCGCTTCAATCCGCTGACCTACGGCGCCTTTCCAGAATATGCCTTTCACCATGCAAAGGGCAGAGACGCCGAATCAAAGCTTCGCTATAGCGCGCCCAACTTTGCGCTGCCCGAAGGGCTGAGTCGGGATCGGATGTTTAGCCGGCTCGGGCTGGTCAAGGAGCTTGAAGGACAGCGGCGCGAGTTTGATCAGGTGGCGGGAGGATTCGATCGCTATCGTCAAATGGCGGTGTCGCTCTTGTCGGATCCAAAGACGCAAGCCGCGTTCGATGTCCACGGAGCCGACCCGAAGCTGCTCGACAAATACGGACGCAACTCATTTGGCTGGTCGTTGCTTCAGGCGCGTCAGTTGGTCGAGGCCGGCGTGCGGTTGGTGCAGGTCAACCTTGGCAACAACGAATGTTGGGACACGCACCAGGCGGTGTTTCCCAATCTGAAGAATTTTCTATTCCCGCCGATGGACAAGTCGGTCTCGGCGCTGCTGGACGACCTGGGCGACCGCGGGATGCTCGATGACACCCTGGTTGTGATGGCCGGCGAGTTCGGTCGGACGCCGAAGATCACTACGCTGCCCAGCGCGAAGCTGCCCGGCCGCGATCACTGGGGCGCGCTGCAGACGGTATTCTTTGCCGGCGCGGGCGTTCCGGGCGGCGCGATCATCGGCAAGTCGGACAAGCTCGGCGGATATCCCACCGACGACCCGCAAAAGCCGGAAAACTTTGCGTCCACGATCTATCGCGCGCTGGGCATTCCAAGCACGATGCCCTGGTATGACTCGGTCGATCGTCCGCATTTCATCCATCACGGCAATCCGATTCCCGGACTGATTTCCTGATTTCGCGCGAGCGGAACACTTCGTGCCTTATTCCCTGACCTCCATTCCGGTCCGGATTGACAACGCGAGTTGTGCTTTGATGGACGCGGTTGCGAAGTTTGAAACCGAAATTCTCTATCACTCACCATCATGCAAGAAGTAGTTGTTTTGGGCGGCGGGGTTGGGGGCATTCTCGTGGCGGATCTCTTGGCTCGGCGGCTGACGAACGAACAGGCGAACATCACGGTAATCACCGATTCGGACCAACATTATTTTCAACCGGGACAGCTCTATGTTCCCTTCGACAAGATTGAAACGCGCTCGCTGAAGCGCCTCGTGCGCGGGCTGCTCGACAAGCGCGCCAATTTGATCGTGCAGAGAGTCGTTGGCCTCGATCATGAGGATCAATGGGTGAAGCTCGAATCGGGCAAGGAGCTGCACTACGACTACCTGGTCATCGCTACCGGGTGCGCGTTAAGGCCGGATCTGATTCCCAATCTGGCCGAAACGGGGCACCATTTTTTCTCGTTGGGCGAGGCGATGTTACTTCGTTCACAACTGAAGCGGTTTGAAGGCGGACGCATTGTGGTTGGTTCAGCGTCGGTCCCGCACAAGTACCCGTTGGGGAACTTCGAGTTTGTTTTCCTGCTCGAAGAATACCTTGCGCAACGCGGCTTGAAGGACGTCAGCGAAATCGTATTCGTGCATCCCGAAAAGGAGCCTCACAAGATCGAAAGCGCGGCTCGGATTATCCGGAAACTGTTTGATCGTCGCGGCATTAAGTTTTTCCCGGAATATCGGATTCGCGGCGTGAACCCGGATGAGAAATTCATCGTCAGTCGGGGCGGAAGCAAGGTGACCTACGATCTGCTGGTGATGACGCCGCCCAATCGTGGCGTCGATTTCCTGCAGGGCCATCCGATCGCTGACCGGGATGGCTTCGTGAGAGTCCTGCCCCGCACGCTCCAGGTAAAAGACGCGGATTATACATGGGCGATCGGGGACGCAACCAATCTCGCCGTCTCCAAGGAGGCCAGCGCCGCGCACTTCGAAGCGCGGGCCGTCGCCGAACAGATCGAGGCCGAGATCAGAGGCTCCATCCCGAACAAGAAAAAAGCCGAATATCGGGGGCATGTCGTGTCGTTTCTGGAAACCGGTTATGGCGAGGCCACAATTCTCAATTACACCCGCCGCGAACAGCCCGAGATCGCCCTGCCCAGCTTGGGAATCCAACTTCTCAAACAGGGCTACATCAAGTCCTACTGGCGGCTGCTCACGCAGGGGCTTATTTGAATGCGGAAGGCGGGCGGGATGCGGCAGGAAACATTTGGACTCCTGGTCCCAGAGGGATCTCCAGCTGGTAGCCGGCGGTAAATGAGCTTCGCGAATGCGGCCGCCGGATTGAATTCGGAATCAAGGAATTCGCCCTGGAAGGGCGACAGAACAACACGTCGTAATGCGAAACGGATCTCCGCGTTGAGGCAAGAGCGTCGTTCTCGTCAATTAGCCGAGCAGATCGTGAATCACTTTCCCTTTGCCGTCGCGGGTCACATAAAAGGGACGCTTTTCAACTTCATACGCGAGCGTGGGCGGAATTCCGAGAGCGTGGTAGATCGTCGCGTGGAGGTCCTCGATGACGACGCGGTCCTTGATCGTCCCGCACGGACGCTCGTCGGCTGTTTCGCCGTGGAGGTGTCCCTTCTTGATTCCGCCGCCAAAGAGAAGCACACACCCGGCGTCTGTGAAATGGCGATGCATTCCGTAGTATTTCAATTCTTCGATGGAGGGCGGCACCGAAACTTCGTCGAAGACAACTTTTGCCGGGCTCCCTTCGATCAGCATGTCGCGACTGAATTCGCTGGCCAGGACAATCAGCGTGCGGTCCAGAAGTCCGCGTTCCTCCAGGTCGAGCACAAGTTGCGCGACGGGGCCGTCGATGGCGCGTTTCATGTCGATAACCCGGGTATGTCCATTGTCGTGAGTGTCCCAGTTGAGGAAAGGAATGTATTCCGTGCCGACTTCGATGAATCGGGCGCCGACCTCGCAGAGACGCCGGGCGAGCAGGCAGCCCATTCCGAAACGACCCAGCGTATCACGCTCATAGGCACCATCGCGTGTTTGCTTCACGCGAGAAACCTTGCTGGTATCCACGGTGTCGGGAAGGTAGCGGCGGAGATTTTCCCGGGGTTCCCGCGAGAGATCGAACGCCTGGGCGGCATCGGAACTGAGCAGACGATGAGCGTTATCCAGGGAACGAAGCAGAGACTCTCTTTGATAGTCGCCTCCGTGAAGCATGACGGGGCTATTGGCCACGAGTTTGCGGTAGAACTTGTCCCGATTCGCGAAGCGAGAAGGGGTCATGCCTCCGGGAGGTCGGGCCGCGGCGGCGGCCTGGTCCGGGTTCTGAATCATGAAGGGTCCGTATTCGCTGCCGAGGAAACCGGCCGAATGAAAGACCTTCATTTCCTCGCCTTCGAGCATGTCAAAGCGTTGGCCGATGTCGATAAACGCCGGCACGGCGGGGTTGAGCGGGCCGAGGGCGCGCGCGATGACGGATCCGATGTGCGGCGCGGCGACGGTTTGTGGAGGCGTGTAGCCGGTGTGCCATTGATATTGATGCCGCGTATGGAGAATGTGGCCGAGGTCGCCGGCCGTGTAGCCGCGAATGAGCGTCCCGCGATCCATGACGCTGGCGATCTTCTCAAGTCCGGCGGTGAACTTGATGGGGTCCGCCGCGGTGTCAATGGTTGGAAATGTGCTCAGGACTTGCGCGGGATTCAGGCCTTTGCGGAAGGGGGTGTGGCGCTTGGGGTCGAACGTTTCGGTGTGCGCCATGCCACCGCCCATAAAGAGCACGATCACGCGATCGGCGGTCGCATGGCTGGCGCCGATCCGAGAGTCCCGAGCCTGAATCGCACGCGGCCATCCGGCGGTCAGCGCGCCGAGTGTCGCCGTCGACGCCGTTTTCAGAAAACTACGGCGAGTCGATTTGGTGTTTGGCTTCATGTCAGTAGATCAATTGGAACTCCGGATGCATGGCGATGGCCCAGAGAAAATCCTCCAGTCCTTCCTGCTTGACCGGCGAACCAATGAGTTGAGCGGCGATGTCCCGTTCTTGAGCCGAAGGGGCGCGGCTGATCGCATGGACGTAGAGCTGGTTGATCAGCGCTACGGGCGTCGTTTTGTGTTCCATGGCAAGCTTGTAGGCGCCCTGCCTCAGAATCCTTGAGACTGATTCGCCATTGGTCAGTTCGAGCGCCTGCAAGTCGGTCGCGGTGAGGCGGCGGGTGGTGACGACGCGCTCGCGACTGGGACGCCCCAGAGCCCGAGCCAACCGGTCGGAAGGCACGAGAGCGGCGCGCACACTTCCGGAGAAATAAGCCCCGGACACCGTTGCTTCAAGACGCGTTTGAAGGCTCCAGGGTTTCATGTCGATGGGGCCGAGAACGGCGACGGGTTTCCAGTCGTGGTCGTCGAAGGCGAATCCAGTCCAACGAGGCGCAGCGCGGCCTGTCAGCCAGGTCTTATCTGACGCGATGTCGAAGCGTTTCTCCGCGATGTCGATGCGACAATAGAAGATAAATCCGGCTGAGTTGACTCCGCTCCCGGCGTTGACCGCCTGAACGGCGATCAGATTTCGCCCCTTGCGCAGATACGGGCGCAGGTTGGCGTAGCTGGGGCGTTTCCAGTTGCTCCCGTTTAACACGCGTATGCTGTTGATGTAGAGTTCGAAGATGTCGTCAGCCGCGATCGCCGCGACGGCGTGGGTCGGAAGCTCCGGCAGACTAAAAGTTCGGCGCAAGTTGATAGAGCCTGACGTCAGCCCTTTGTCGGCTGCCGGCTCGCTCCAGATCCAGCGTATCGGCCTCGTGATTGTTTGTTCATGTCGCGGGTTGGCGGCCTTGGCTCCGAGGGAGAAATCCACGTTTGCCGTCGGCGTGACATATCCGACGCCGGTCAGGGAAGACAAGGCGTCGCGATATTGTTCGGCGTTGAGTCGGCCGACTCCAGGTCCGCGAAACACATATTTGCCCGTCGGGTGTTCCGGATGATCGACGGCGGGCAGTTGGTAGGCCCGCGAGTTCAGTATTCGCGCCAGTGTGATTTTCAGATTCCACTTGTTCGCGACGAGGTCGGCGGCCAGCCAGTCCAGGACGTCCTGGTTCCAGGCGGGGAGATCCATTTCATCGACCGGTTCAACCAGACCTCGTCCGAGCAGTCGGGCCCAGAGTCGATTGACGATGACGCGGGGAGTCCGGCCGTTGGCCGGGTGAGTCAGGATCTCGGCCAATTGTCGGCGCCGGGTTTCGAGGGAGGCGGATTCGTCAATGCGGCCCAGCTGTGGAAAGAGAAAGCGCGGCGCCGAAAACTTGCCGGTCGCCTGATTGCATTCGTGCATCTCAAGGGGCTTGTTGGCAAACACCGAGGCCAGCCCGTAGGCGTCTTTTAGGGTGTAGTCGTTGATCAGGCTGTCGTGGCAGGACGCGCACTTGATATTCACACCGAGGAATACTTGAGAAATATTCTGCGAGGCCTGCATCTCGGGCATTTGGCTGGCGTTGACAACCCCGCGCCAGACGATGCCGTCGAGGAAACCGGACGACTTGTACTCGATTGGATCCACCAGCTCTTTGATGAACTGATCGTGGCGTTTGTTGGTCGCCAGCGCCTCGTAGAGCCAGGCCGTAATCTGGCTGCGCCCGTTATTGAGATAGCCCGTTCCGGCGTAGTCGTTCCGCAGCAGGTCATTCCAGAACGTAAGCCAGTGTTGGGCGTATGCGGGATTGTCGTTCAACAGCCGGTCAACGAGCAATTCGCGCTTGTTCGGGCGGTCGTCGGCGAGGAACTTTCGCAATTGATCGGGGGGAGGCAACAGGCCGATCGAGTCGAGCCAGACGCGACGGGCAAACAAGCGGTCGTTGATGACGGGCTGCGAAGAGATGGATTCGCGCTGGAAATACGCGGCGAGGAAGCGGTCAAGCGGGAGTTTGACTCCTTCGATCTCGGGTGGAATCGGTCGTCTGGGATGAAGGTTGGGAGGTTCATTTCGGGCAAAACTGACGCTCCGATCCCAGGCGGCTCCCTGATCGATCCACGCGCGCAGGAGGCCGATTTGCTCCGGCGTCAATCGATTGCCCTTCCGTGGCATGAAGGACTCCGATTCCTTGCCGGCAACGAGTTGGATCAAGCGACTTTGCGCCGAATTTCCGACAGTGATCGCGAGCCCGGAGTCGCCGCCCTTGAGCGCCAATTCTCGGG
Organism: Limisphaerales bacterium; assembly: GCA_047618185.1. Lineage (GTDB taxonomy): Bacteria > Verrucomicrobiota > Verrucomicrobiia > Limisphaerales > JAYPEY01 > JAYPEY01. Next base: position 26,373 of record JBLHKZ010000016.1, on the reverse strand, counting down.
TGTCCATGCGGAATCCGCCTTTGTCGCGTTCCCGGCCGTGGCAGGCGAGGCAGCTTTGTTCAATGATTGGGCGAATGTCGGCGCTGAAATCGACATGGCGTTTCGTCGGGAGAGGCAATCCCGTTTGACGTTCGCTGGTGTCTTGCGCGGAGGCGAGAAAGGGGACCAGGGCGAGTAATGGAATGGCAATATGTCCGCGATTCATTTCGACCGGAAGAGACCCGAAATCCTCGCATGGTATGCCTGAGACGTCAGGCGAATTCTCGAAACCTGATAACCATCGCGACTAGCGCTGGCGGGACGAGTTCGATTCTGCTCGGGAGAGAAGCTCAGCGACGACATCGTTCCACTTTTTGGGGTCAGTTTTGAGGCAGGCTCCGTGGCCAGCGCCTTCGAAGATTTCCAACTTTCTGCCTCCGCTGAGATTTTCGTGCACGCGAGTTCCGTCTTCCACTCTCACTCGCGGATCCTGATCTCCGAGGAGGATCAGCGTGGGGCAATCGATTTCGCGCGCGTAGTCCATCGGGTTGTGATCGAAGGCGTTGAAGCCATGCTGTCGCCCACCCCAGAACGCGAGTAGTTGCGCGGCCGGAAAGGAGGGGGCTTTCATGGCTGAGAAACGACGTTGCACAGTCGTCAGCATGCGGTCGTACGGCGCTTCAGCGATGATCGCATCCGCTTCGAGGCCCAATGGGCCGACGGCGCGAAGGACGGCGACCGCGCCCAATGACGTGCCGTGGAGGATCAGCGGCTCGGACGGAAATCGCGTCCGCGCGTAGGCTGCTGCGGCGACCACATCATCGGCTTCGTGGTAGCCGATGCTCGTCGAGCCGCCTCCCGAGCCGCCGCTACCATGAAAGTCGATCAACATTGTGGTGTATCCCAGGTCGTGAAATGCGCGGGCTGTGGGGATCAGTGAATCTTTCGCGCTCGCGTAGCCATGAAAAAGCAGAATGGTTCCCTTGCTTGCGGGCGCTTCGATCAGCCAGGCCTCGATGGAGAGGTTGTGAGCGCCGGTGAAGGAAACTGTCTCATAATCGAGTCCTGTCTCGATGGGTGTGGATCGGTTCTCCGGGCGTGAGACTTTCACTCCCGCCAAAAGCGTCGCGATTTTCTGCGCGGCCGACAATTCTTCGGGGGATTGAGAGCGGTTGCCCGGGCCCGTGAAATGGGTCATGGCGTGCGCGTGCCGCCAGGCGACGACATTGACCGCCACGAAGCCAAGCGCCAGGGCGCCGGTCAGCCAAAGCGCGAGTCGCTTGAGTCGCGGGCGTTTTCCGGGGTTCGGCGGGGCTTTGTTGGATTGTGAAGTGGGAGCGCTCAGAGCGGCTGATTAAACCATGAGATGGTCGGAACGCCCAAATCGATTTAATCGATTCCACGGATGGTTGACTCGCGAGGCCGGGCTGTTTAATTCTGCGCGGTCGTTGGTCGAGCCCATCCCGGATTGGTGGGATCGATCGAGACTTTATTTTTAGCCAATGCTGCATTCCGTCATCCAGAGATTCGTTCGATTCTGCTATCCCGCGATACTGCTTCTGGCCCGCGCTTTCGTAGGTGTCTTTTTTCGTTTTCGCGCCTTTAACGTGGAGTCGCTCAAGACGCCTGGGCCGGCGCTGCTGGTGCCCAATCACGTCTCCTGGCTGGACTGGCTGTTTCTGGGTGTTGTGCTGGACGAGGACTGGAAATTCGTGGTGTCGAGCAAGGTCGCGGAGAGCAACTGGCTGTGTCGCCTGATGATGCTCAATCGGAGGACGTTTCCCGTCGACACCACCTCCGCTTACGCAGTTCGCCACATGGCGGATTATTTGAAGCAAAACGGACGGCTCGTGTTGTTCGCCGAGGGGCGCATTTCCGAAACCGGCGCTTTGATGAAGCTTTTTGACGGCACGGGTTTCCTGCTGTTCAAGACTCGGGCAAAACTGATCACGAGTTATCTTCGGGGGGCGGATCGGCTTAGTTGGGGGTTGACGCGCCGAAAGGGTTGGAAACGGCTTTTCCCACAGGTGACCGCGCATTTCAGTGATGCGTTGGATCCGCCGCATTCCGATTTTGGCAGCACGCATCAGGCGCGCATGAAACTGACGCACTGGCTGCGCGACCGGATGGTTCAGCAGCAGTTTGAGGTCGAATGCGAGGCCGCGCCGCCGAGCCTGCTGGAAACCATTGTGGAATCGGCGGCGAACAATTCACGCGGGGTTTTTCTGGAGGACGTGACCGGGCTGAAGCTGACGGGGCGCGATTTGTTGATTCGCACCGATCTGGTCGCGCGTCGATTGCGCGGGGTGTTGTTGCCCGATGCGCCGCGAGTCGGCGTGCTGCTGCCGAATGTCAACGCGACGCCGGTGGTCATTCTGAGTCTTCTGTCGCTTGGCCGCGTTCCTGCCATCCTGAATTTCTCCACCGGGGCCGCGCTCATGCTGAAATGCGCGGAGCTGGCGGAGCTCAGGCAGATCATCAGCTCGAAGGATTTCATTGAGAAAGCGAAATTGGATATTCAGCCGCTGATCGACGCGGGGATCGAATTTTGCTGGCTGGATGAGATTCGTGACGAAGTGACCCTGAGTGAAAAACTGCTCTCCCTGTGCCGCGTCGATCTGAATCCGCGCAATGTCGTGAGGGTCGCGACGAAACGGGAGGACACGGCGGTGATCCTTTTCACGAGTGGCTCCGAAGGCGTTCCGAAGGGAGTCGAGCTGACGAACGACAACCTAATTTCCAACATCCGGCAGGCTCTCTCAATTCTGGATGTCACGGACGATGAACGCATTTTTAACGCGCTGCCGATCTTTCACAGTTTTGGGCTGACCATTGGCACGTTGTTCGGACTTGTTCGGGGCGTGTATGTTTTTCTTTATCCTTCGCCGCTCCACTACCGAATCGTGCCCAACGCGATTTACGACCGGCAGTGCACGATTTTCATCAGCACCAACACCTTTCTCAAAGGCTATGCCCGCCGCGCGCATCCCTACGATTTTCGCAGCGTGCGCCTGCTTTGGTCGGGCGCGGAAAAACTGCAGGAAGGCAATGCGAAGATTTGGTCCGAACGGTTCGGCTGCCGCATTCTCGAAGGCTACGGAGCCACCGAATGCTCGCCGATCGTGTGCGTCGACATACCGATGCAGCCCAAGGTCGGATCGGTCGGTCGACTCATGCCGGGCATGGAGTGGAAGTTGGAAGCCGTGCCCGGCGTCGAGGAGGCGGGGCGTCTGTTCGTGCGCGGCCCCAACATCATGCGCGGCTACCTGAACCCCGACGCCAACGCGGCGTTCCTCGAACTCGGCGGTTGGTACGACACCGGCGACATCGTGCACGTCGACGACGACGGCTATGTGTTCATCCGCGGACGTATGAAGCGCTTCGCCAAGATCAGCGGCGAGATGGTCAGTCTTACTGCCGTCGAGGACGCGCTCTCGGGCGCCTTTCCGAAATACGGTCTGCGTTGCCACGTTGCGATTCTGGCGATTCCCGACAAACGCAAGGGCGAGGCGTTGGTGCTCGTGTCGACCGAGAAGCGATTGACCGTGAAAGAGGCGCGCGATGTGATTCGCGAAAAGGGCCTGCCGAATCTGGCCGCGCCGCGCGCGATCGTGTTTGCGCGTGAGATTCCCAAGCTCGGCACGGGCAAGGTGAATCATCGGGAGCTTCAGAGCCGCCTGGCCGGCGAGTTGGCGAAGTTGTGAGTCGCCTCCCTTCCGGCCTACTTCCGCACGAACGTCATTAGGAAGTATTTCAGCGCCCCCATCCGAGCGGCGTTTTCCATCGTCAGGCTCACGACGTCGTTGAAACGTTTTTCCCAGAAAGAGATCTCGAAGTTGCCCATGAGCCGCCGAAGGAAACGGAAGTTCGGTAAAGTGTTCCGGGTGAGATCCTCCTTTCTTGCCACTTCAAATCCATGAGCTTCAGTCAGCCGACGGTAGTCGTTGAACGTGAGCTTGCAGTTCAAGCGGCCGTAGACGCGGGTGAACAGCGGGCCAAGGCAGAAGTCGACAGCCGCAGCCAAAGGCTTCACCGGACCGGACGACGCGTAGTCGGCGACCACCAGCCGTCCTCCGGGCCGAAGGACGCGACGCGCTTCCGCGAAAAAGGGCGCTCGCTCCTCGAAGTGGCAGGTCAGTTCCAGAGCGAGAACGGCGTCAAACGATTCGTCAGCGAACGGCATTTCCGTGGCGTCGCCGCACGTGTGGCCGATGTGGACGCCAGATTCATCAACTGACACTTGCTGCGACCGGGCGCGGTGGATCTGGCGTGGATCGATATTCAAGCCCGTCAATTTCAATTCGAGATCTTGCTCACTGAGTTGACGAAGCGTTCCGCCGAAACCGCAGCCCGCATCCAGAACTGAGGCGCCGTCGGTCAGCTTAGCGGCGTCGATGACAAGCGCGCTCATGGCGTCTCCGGCCCGCGCAAACTCCTCGGCCGCTTCGATTCGCGTCGATGGGTTCGCATGAAAGCCCCAATGCAAATGACGCCCCAGCGCTGCGGCGCAATCGGATGCCTCGTCGTCGTAGGCATCGAGAAACAGATCGACATATCGTAGCCGGGGACGCCTTGAAGGAGGCGCGACGGGGCGAGCGGTTGCGGTCTGCATGGATGTGGAAGAGCTGTCGTTCATTGACTGCGGTCCGGTCATCAAGATGCGAAGGCGAAGCTCGATTCAAGCACGAAACCCGATTGTCGATCCAGTCGATGCCGGGTGAATGATTTCGTCCAGGCCGGCAGGAATGAGATTCCGCTTGATTCGGCAAGAGAGTCGGGCATCTTGTCGTCCCGTTCTCCGAAAGCGGAGAGCCGACCGCACCGGTAGCTCAATGGATAGAGCACTTGGCTTCGAACCAAGCGGTTGGGGGTTCGAGTCCCTCCCGGTGTACCACTTCATTTCTCACCTGGCCTATCGCCTATGCCAATGCGACCCCATGTTACATCGTATCGAAACTGTTCTACTACGGCTGGCTTCGTCCCCTGAAGGCTGTCGCTGAGGAACGCGTTATGGAAACCGTTTCGAGAGCGCTGAAGAAATCCAGGTAACGGATCAGACTTTTCGTGACCGTCGCTTGCGAAACTCAGCGCCCGTCGCTTGGTGTGGAGGGATAGCGACAGTTTCAGGGAACCCGCCGATGAAAAACGCTGCCGAAGGATCGGCAGCGGATTTCAGCGACACTCCTGCCCCGACCCATTTCTTGATTACAGGGGCTTCCGGCCAATGACGAATGTCGCCTGTCCGTGCTGCCGGCGGAGCTCTTCCCGTTCGGCGTGGAACCGGTCCATCGAGCCATCCGCGCGCATCCGCTCGATTTCGGCGATCACGCCTGCCATTTCCCCCTCTTCGACAAGGGCCCAGCTTGAGTCACCGTCACGCCACTCCTGGCGCGTCGGCCCGAGCGGGTCGAAATAGCCGTCTCCCTGCAGGACTTCGTCGAGGGATACCAGGCGACCGCCCGGCTCCAGGCCCACCTCACTCATGCCTTGCTCCATTAGCTCCAACGGCATGTACCGGTTCATGAACCGGTCGATCGCGGCGGGGATGAGCGCGGAATACCAAAAGCCTTGCCGATACTGCTCGTGGTAGCAGGTTTGGATGATCAGGGCGCCGCCCGGGGCGAGCACACGCTGGAATTCCGCGATCGCTTTCTGCGTCGCAGTGAAGCTCGCGTCGGAACCATCTTCCAAGTGATGGAGCACGTAGTTCACCAACACCCCATCGCAGGAGCCATCTTCAAGGGGCAGCTCGAGGATGGAACCCTGTTGCAGCCGCACCTCTGAATTGTTCGCCATCTTTGTCTGCGCCGTGCCCAGCATCCCCGGGTTGAGCTCCACGCCTTCGACCCTCGCCACTTTGCCGGCGAGGGCGGCCAGGTAGTTGCCCGTCCCGCATCCGGCGTCGAGGACGGTTTGCTCGCTGAGAGGCCGGGACCCGCAGGCCAAGGCGCCGAAGATCAACTCCAGACCGACCGGCTGCCGGGTCAGGTCATAGTTCTCGCTGGTACTCGTGTAATTTTCAAATTGAGACATAGTGATACTTTTTCGATCTGTGACAGGTTTGCCCGATGCAAAATGGTGTAAGGTCGGCTTCGGCGCTTCTACAACCCGATCAACCCTCAGAGTCTACGAAAATCGGCGACACGTCGATCTTTGAACCCCTTACGAAAGAAAGGGGGGCAGGAGCAAGGGAAAGAACAGGTCGAGAACGGGCCGCTCACTATTAAAAATTTGTTGGAAAGAACCCCGCTTCGGGTTGCCGCATTGGGATGCCAGGCGGCTTGTAATGAAGGGTGGTGATTTCACAATTCGGCAGCGATTTGGGCGCAACCCGTTGGGGTTGTTTCGAACAGGGGCATCAAACCCAAGGTAGGCCGGCTGCTGTCGCGGGAGGCCAACCTTGGGCTGGCGGGCGTAATCCCGTCGGGATAAAGGGAAACGAGGCAGCGCCGCAGATTGCCAACTTGTGGGTAATGCACAGCTTCCCGGAGGGATGCCAGATTCAAGGAACTCAACGTGACGCTGAGATCGGGGATGGCGCGGTGGAAAAGCGACGCTCAATTTTGCCATCTCTCTGGCTCTGGAATGCGGGACGCGTTGCGTGTTTGTGGGGGATGCACAGTTTCTGGGATGCGTGGGTCGCCCTAGTCACCGTCGATTCACATTACAGAACATCGGGATGGGGCAGTTGCAATATTTCGGCGCAGTTTAGGATCGCGCGTTGATTCTCGACCCAACACAATCCAGCTCATGCGTGACGTCATTCTGGCCAGTTATCTTCGAACCGCTCAATCTCGCTCTCGTCCCAACGATCCCGCTCGCGATGTCTTTTGCAAAATGCGCTCCGACGATCTGCTGGCGGCCTTGCTCAAGCCGACCCTGGAGCACGTCGGCGTCAAACCGAATGAGGTCGACGACCTGATCGTGGGCTGCGCGCAGGGCGTGAGCGAGCAATGGACGCAGGGCGGACGAACGCCGCTTTTGCTCGCGAATCTTGACCAGAAAACGGCCGCGAAGTTTATCGATCAACAATGCGGTTCGACTATCGCCGCCGCTCATATCGCTTTTATGGAAATCGCCACGGGCGCGGCCGATATCGTGTTGTGCGGCGGCATGGAGCACATGACTCGCGTGCCGATGGGCGGCGACGGCGCAATCGATTTGAATCTTCGATTCTTCAGCGATCCTCCGCTCGCGCATTGGGACATGATGACCGCCGGCAACATGGGGCTGACCGCGGAGAAACTGGCGGATGTCGGCGGATTGACCCGTGAGCAAATGGACGCCTGGGGCGTTCGTTCGCATCAACTCGCGCACCAGGCCCAGACGGACGGATTCTTCAAGGGCGAGATTCTACCGATCGAAGCGAAGCAGGCCGATGGCTCGACTTTGTTGGTCGAAACGGATCAGTCCATTCGCGCGAATGCAAAAATGGAGGACATGGCGCAATTGCGGACGCCTTTCCGCGAAAACGGCAAGATTACGGTCGGGACCTCTTCGCCGCTCAATGCCGGCGCCTGCGCGCTGTTGTTCATGGCAAAGGAAACGGCGGAGGCAAAGGGCGTCAAGGCGATGGCGAAAGTGCGCTCGATCGGATTCGCCGGGGTGGAGCCGAATCTCATGGGCAAGGGGCCTGTGCCGGCAACGCGCAAGGCGCTCAAGGCGGCCGGGCTGGAAGCCTCCGACATCGATCTCTGGGAAATTAACGAAGCCTTCGCGGCGGTCCCGCTCTATGCGATCGACGAGTTGGGCATCGATCCTGAGAAGGTCAACGTCAAGGGGGGCGGGATCGCGATCGGCCATCCCTTGGGCGCGAGCGGCGGCCGTATTCTCGGCACGTTGGCTCGCATCATGGAGGAGCGGGATGCGCATCTCGGTTGCGCGACGATGTGCTGCGGAGGCGGTCAGGGCGTCAGCATCATCATCGAGCGTGAGGCGGCGTCGTCGGAGGACTGAACCTGCGCCATGCAAGCTATGGATATCAGAACCATTGCGGTCATCGGAGCGGGCGACATGGGGCACGGCATCGCCGAAGTGGCGGCCCTGGCCGGATTTCGCGTGTGGCTATTTGACGTCAACGACGCGGCTTTGGAGCGCGGGAAAGAACGTATTTTCGCAAGTCTCGAGAAGCTGGCGTCGAAGGGGAAAGTCTCGGGAGAGCTGGCGAACCAGATTCGTGAATCAAGTTTGACCTGGACCACGGATCTCGCTGAGGCGGTGTCGGATGCGGAATTCGTCGTCGAGGCTGTGCCTGAGATTCTGGAGCTGAAGCGGGAGACCTTTCGCCAGTTGGACGACCTGGCGTCGTCGCGCGCGATTCTTGCGTCCAACACCTCCACGATGAGCGTCACAGAATTGGGCGCGATGACGAATCGCCCGTCGCAGGTTCTGGGATTTCATTTCTTCAATCCGCCGGTCTTGATGCGGCTGGTCGAAGTGATTCGCGGCGTGGCGACTTCCGACGACACAATCGAATCCGCGTTGGCGTTGGCGAAGGCGATGGGCAAGACGCCGGTCCTCGTTCAGAAAGACACGCCCGGTTTTATTGTCAATCGAGTCAACGCCGCCTCGACAGTCTTGTTCCAGTCGATCGTGGAACGAAAGGAGATTGAGCCGGAGCCGCTGGACGCCTTCATGCGTTCGCTCGGTCATCCGTTCGGCCCCAAGGAGTTGACGGACTATATCGGAGTTGATGTCGCGGTGAGCATGGGGCGGTATCTTGCCGACACGCTGCACACGGATTATGCGCCCGCTTTGCATCTGGTCGAAATGGCGGACGCCGGATTGCTTGGGAAGAAATCCGGCCGCGGTTACTACGACTGGTCGCAGGGAAGACCTACGCTCGATTTTTCTAAAGCGACGCGCGCATTAAATCCGCTGCTGCCGTTGTTCGCGCAGATCAACGAGGCGACAAAGCTCGTCGAACAGGGCGTGTGTTCGACGGGTGATGTGGAGCTGGCCATGCGTCTGGGCAACGGACTGAGCGTGGGTCCCATGACCTGGGCAAAATCATTTTCCAAATGGGATCTGTCGGATCAGCTGGAATCGTTGGCTGCGCGTTATGAGAAGGAGATCTTTCGTCCGACCCAGCGTGTGCGCGAAGGCGGGCATAAGCGTTGAGAACCGCGCGACAGGGAGTAAGGCCTGCCCGAACAATATGGGACACCGAGGACGGCGTTCGTCTCCAGGAATGAGAGGGAAGCCGTCCTCGGCGTCCTGTTCTTCCGCAAACTGAACCGCGCTCGCAGTTATCGGCGTAATCAGAACCGCCTTGACAAATTTGCGTCTCGGGAAAGAGTCGTCGGCCTATCCACAAATTATGAAGACATCCATTTCACGCCGTCGATTCCTTCAAACTTCCGCCATTGCCAGCGCGCCGTTCATCCTGCCATCCGGCATGTGGGGCGCCTCCAAATCCGGCAAGGGCCCCAACAATCGCATCACGCTCGGTCTCATCGGCATGGGCCGGCGTCTGACCGGCATCGCCGGCGCATTCGCCGAATCGGATGACGCGCAGATGGTCGCCGTTTCGGACTGTGTTGACGCGCGACTGGACTATGGCATGCAGCGCGTGCGAGATCTTTATACGAAGAAAAAGCGAAGCAGCGAGGGGCTGAAGGCGCACAAGGATTTTAGGGAGATCATTGCGGATAAGAGCATCGACGCGGTCGCCATTGGAACGCCGGATCATTGGCATGCGATCATGTCCGTGCTCGCGGCCAAGGCCGGCAAGCATGTCTATTGCGAGAAGCCGCTGACTCGTACGATCGGCGAAGGAAGAGCGGTGGTGAAGGCGGCGCGCGACAACAAGATCGTTTTCCAGACCGGCAGCCAGCAGAGGACGGAGTACGGCGGCAAGTTTCGCAAGGCGGTGGAATACGTCCGCAGCGGGCGCATCGGCGAATTGAAGAAAGTCTACATCGGCGTGGGCGGACCGCCCGTGCCCGACAATCTGCCGGACGAGGATTTGCCGGAAGGCATCAACTGGGATATGTGGCTTGGCCCGGCGCCGCAGCGCGGATTCAACGAGGTTCTTTGTCCGATCGGCGTTCATAAACATTTTCCGGCCTGGCGTCGGTATCGGGAATACGCAGGCGGCAGCTTGTCGGACATCGGCGCTCATCATTTTGACATCGCGCAATGGGCGATGGACGAGGACGCCAGCGGGCCCGTGCGCGTCACGCCGCCGGACGATCCCAAGGCGACGCAGGGGCTTAGCTTTCGCTACAAGTCCGGCATCGAAATGATTCACGGCCAGAAGCTGGGCCGCAAAGGCTGCGTCTTTGTCGGGACCAAGGGAGAGATTTACGTCGACCGAAGCACGTTGGAGTCCACGCCGGGTAAGATCCTCGAAACGCCTCTGGAGAAGAATGATTTCCACCTGCCGAAGATCAACTCGCGTCACCAGCTCAATTGGCTGGATTGTGTTCGCAGCGGCGAGCGTCCCGTCGCGGACGTCGAGATCGGCCATCGCACCAACACGGTCTGCATGCTCGCGAATCTCGGGTATCAACTGAACCGCGAGCTTCGCTGGGATCCAAAGAAAGAGACCTTCGCGAATGATAAGGAGGCGAGCGACTTAATCCTGCAGCCCGAGCGTAAAGCCTGGGCGGGAATCGCCGTTTGACGGTGAAGCGCCGCGCGGCCGGCTTGATCAGCATTCACGTTGCGCGGTCTCTTGGAGTGAAGCGTTCTCCGGGGAGCATACGCGCCTCGCGTGTTGAATTCGGCGCCCTCGCCGTATTCTCCGAGCGTGGGTTTGAGCCATGCGATCCATGGCGCGGCGCGCCCTGACTCATCGGCGAGGGCGCCAATGAGAACACGCGAGGGCGCGCGCGCTCCCCAGACGCGCTGTTGGGATTCCTGGTCGGCGATTGGCGTTACTCCTCGATGCGGTAAAGCGCCTTGTCGGTGCGGAGGATCAGGGCGTCGCCATCCACGGCGGCGCTGGCCATCAAGGTTCCATCAAGTTTGTTCTTCGCGAGCGTCTTGAATTCCTTGCCTGCCTTCACGATTGCAGTGACGCCTTCGCGACTGTGAAAATAGATCTTCCCATTCGCGTGGGTCGGTGAGGCGGAGTAATTGCCGCCGATGCGCTCGCGGTAATGCATTTTCCCCGTGTGGGCATCCAGGCAGGTGACGATGCCGGCGCTGTCGCTGACAAAGTAGAGCTCGTCGCCCACGAGAATCGGAGAGGGCTGTGAGGAGACGCCGCGGTCGTATTTCCAGGCGATCTCGGGAGCGCCGGGCTTGTCAATTCGAACGGCCAGCAGCTGCGGGCGCATGAAGCTGGTGCTGAAGTAAAGCATGCCGTTTCCGGCGACTGGGCGCGGCACGATGGAAAATCCGAGCATGCCGTAGTTGAGTTTCCAAAGCTCCTTGCCGGTCTCGGGGTCGTAGCCGTAGAGCCAGTCGGCTGCGGGAGAATAGAGCGTGGGCTTTCCGTTCGCTTCGAGAATGAGCGGCGTGCCGTAGGATTTCTTGAGCTGCGGGTTGGAGTTCATCTCGCCGGTGCGCTCGGTTTTCCAGGCGAGCTTGCCCGTGTTCGTGTCCAACGCCGCGATGTATTGCTCGTCGCTGCCGTCCATGTGGAAGATGAGTTTGTCCTTCCAAAGCACAGGCGTGCTGCCCGGGCCGTTTTCGTGCTGCACCACGAGGTCCTGGTTGCGCCAAAGGACTTTGGCCGTGCGCGTGTCGAGGCAGGCGGCGCCGTAAGCGCCGAAGTGGCAATAGAGCTTTCCGTTTTCAATGACGGGCGTCGGCGAGGCGTAGCTGTTGAGCTTGTGCGACCATTGGGGATCTTTCTTTCTGAGAATCTCGATATCGTGCAGCAGCTCGCCTGTGTTCTTGTCGAAGCAGACCGCGTGCAGGCGAACGCTCGACAGCACCACAACCGGCTGACCTCCGGAATTCTTCTCGAGCCGCTCGGCTCGCTCCTCGGCGGTGGCGAGCTGCTCATGCGCGGAGGTGACCCAAATCTGATCGCCTTCGATCACGGGGGACGACCAGCCTTTCCCGGGAACTGAGGAGCGCCATTTGACGTTTTTCGATTCGCTCCATTTCGTCGGCAGATTGGCGGATGTGTGGCCCTGGCCGGATGGACCGCGCCATTGCTTCCAGTCGGCCTGTGCGACAACGGCGTAGGCGAGGGTTAGAACAAAAAATGGTAAAAAGCGTTTCATAGGATGGGATCAGATTGGCAACTGAGGGACGGGGCGGCAAACAGGAAATCGACGGAGCGCAAATACTCAGCGAGGCTTTCTCACGGCAGTTGGTCGAAAGTGTAGAAGGGGAGGTCGAGTTCGCGCGCTTTCTGGAAAAGGCGTTCCAGCGCTGAGGGCGTCACGTGATGGCCGCGTTTGGAAATGGCGATACCGTGCGCGTAGAGAATGAGGATTTCATTGTTTGCCGCGGCGCGTTCGAGGGCGGCGTCCAGTTGCTCGAAAGTTCGATCTTTCATCGCAGGCGCGTAGTCGATGCCCTTGCCGGTGAGGCTACCCTGGTTGGCGATCTTGTCGGCTGAGAAAAAGAACTGATCGTTTGCCGCGATTTGGCTGCCTGGCTTGATGCCGGCGCCGGTGCGAAGGTGTTTGAGTTTTCCTCCGGTAAGTATGGCTTGGTCGGTGTCCTCGTTGTTCTGGCTGCTGGGATAGGCGAATGAAGTTGGCGCGATTCCCATTGCCTGGAAGGCCTTCAATTGGGGGGCGATCTCGTTGCGGACATATTCCTCCACAGATTGTTTTTTGGAGTAATCGACGGCTTTCAGGTGATGGACGCCGTGCGCGCCGATGGCGTGGCCATGGCTTTGCAGTTGGCGGGCCGCAGCGAGCGCTTGTGCGTCGATCTTGCCACTGATGAAGAACGTGGCTTTGACGCCATACTTTTCGAAAAGGGGAAGGGCGTTCAGCCAATCCTGAAAATTGCGATCGTCGAAGGTGAGTGCGATGCCGCCTTTGTCGGGGCGGAAGGGTGAGGGGGCAGTCGGGGCGTCTGCGGTGGCGGGCGACAGGGCGGCGACCAGCTTCGGCGTATCGAGCGTACGGGAGATTCGAAAGACGCCGGCGGGCCCGTTGGGGTGGCCGGAGTAGACGAAGGCGTGTTGCACTCCGCGCGCTTCGTCGATGACCGCGCCGGCCGGATGAAAGCCGTCGGCGGTGGAGTAGAATTTGCCCTCGCTCGCGAGCAGTCGGCATTCGCGTCGCCATTGTCCCTTGCCCCAATCCGCTGGGTCCATGCTCCAAAGCCAAAGCTCCATGCGATGTCGTTCGGAGCGGACGATTTCGAAACGCCCGGTGACAGGATTCAATGCGATATCGACCGTGTCGACGAGCCGGGGATCTTTGAGATTCGTTTCGAGGACGAGGGGTTTCTCACCGGGACGCCAGCTCATCTGTTGGTGGGCGAGCGTCTTGGTCTGGTCGCGGGTGACGAACAGAAAACGGTCCTCATGAAAGAGAACAGCGGGTTCGTATTGGGGGAATCCCACGTCATGCTCTTCGACTTTCCAACTGACGCCGCCATCGCGGGAACTCAACGCGACCAACTTGTTGCTGTATTTGTGATACGAGTTCGCCTCACCGAACCAATTGCCGAACGCGAGCAAGCCGTGCTTCGGGTGATCCAGAATGCGCGGGCCGAGATTGATGATTTCGTGGGGAAAGTTGTCTTCGCGCAAGGCGTTGGAGAAATGCCGCCACGTTCGGCCCGCGTCGTCAGAGCGGAACACGCCGTGGTTGTTGATCGCGATTACGCCGCCGTCGCGCGCGGCGCCAATGGAGTGGAGGTGGACTTTGTAGCCCTTGTCCGACTTGTTCGTCTGGTCGAATTTTGCTCGATGCGACAGCGGCACGATGCCTCCGCGAAGACGATCCTCCGGCTTCATGCAATCGCGCAGGTCGTACGGCTCTGACCAGGATTGGCCGCCATCTTCACTGCGCAGCACAATGCCGTAGGACATGGACGGATCGGGATTGCCCGCGCCCTTGGCCTTGTGCCCCGGAATACGTCGATGCATGACGATCAGCGTGTCGCCCGTCATCGTGGCGACAGGCCAGCCGTAATGATTGCAATCGCCGGCGGAAGCGGGGGGGAGATGAAGCGGGGCGATTTCGAGCAGGTCGAGCGATTGGGCTTTGTTCGACTGCTGTGCGAAGTCGGGAGTGATATTCAGAAGCTCTGTCGCGGAACCAGGCGCCGCATTCGCGGCGAAAAGCGCGGTCGGTGAGGCCAACGACAGAGACGCGCAGATTAGCAAGGCGTGATGGATGACGGTGTTGCGCGGGGTCATGACAAGGCGCTCAACTGCGAACCTGCCATCAAGCCGCACACCCTCGTCGAAGCCCGCCCGGCAAACGCACGTCGATTCAGTTTGGTCTTCATGGTTTAGTGCCGACGCTACGCCCCGAAATTCAGAGTCGCGAACAGAAACTTGTTCGTTGCGCGGAGTTGCTCCGCGACTTCGCCACGAAACTCAAGGGTTGCATTGATTGACCGATTCGCTGGTTTGTGTTTGGCGATCTTCGCAGAGTTGGCACTCACAGACCGTTGATGAGATGCTCTGAAAATAGCACTCTTTCAGGCGCTCGTTAAATCCATCGTAGTCATCAGTGAGCCCTTCGTAGATAGCGCCATCTAGGTCGACGCTCCCGTCGGATCCCACAGACCCATAATGCATTCGACCATCCAAATCTACGCGGATGAACCGGTAATGGTCGTGGGTCTTGAAACTTTGATCGCTGACCTCAAAACCGTAATCCATGAGCGTAGGTCTGACAAAATCTGCCAGGCAATCTTGAGTCCAATATGCCGCCCAATGAGAACAGACCTCAGCTGATATGTCCCCCATGCCTGCAGACCCAGAAAACGTGAGCTGCGTGTGCCAAGTACATGAACCGTTCTGTTCTTCTCCCCGGATATACACCACGGTCTTCGCAATGCTAAGGTAGGCTTGGATCGATGCAGTAGCCTCGTTGGGGTGACTCAACTTGTGCTTGAGATACTGCGTGAAAGCGCCATGAAACTTCTCCGATAGGCCGCGACAAGGGACGTCGATATGAATCGAATTCCCCATCGGTGTCCTGCGAATTGCGTCAGATTTCGATTTGCCGAAAATGCGGCTGATGACGCTCTTTTCGTGAGCCTTGGGCATCAGAGCTTCTGCGCGGACAGTTCCTTCTATGATGTGTGCGGAGCCTCCCATATTTGGCGAACTGTGTTAATCGGTGCAGTTGGGCGCGCATTCCGTTCCGAGGGAAAGGGTCAAAACTTTGCCGGCATTCTTCTTTTCCCAAGGTTTCATGCGAGGACGGTGACATGGGAGAATTGGAAGCGTCAACGTGGAAACCGCGCCGGAACGGACCGACTCAACGGGTCCTGCAGACGCTCCTGCCTGGCGGGGTTGCTGCGGCTGGTGTCGGGACGACACAGACGCGCTCCGGTCACGCCAAGCGCGAATGCCCGATCTGACCGGTTGTTGTTTATTGGGCGTCGAGTTTTTCGTGGACGAAGGCGGCGATTTCGTCGGTCATCGGGCGGGGCAGAGTAGAACAGAATTTATTCCGTTTTCTTACGTTGGTGGAAGCGAAACGGGATGAATCCCATTCTACTCTTCAAGGATTTAACTCTGTCACGGTCCAGGGCGTTTCGCGTGTCGCTGTTACGGCGCGGATGGCTCTTACTTCGGCGGGCGTCACAGCGGAGGCTTTGTTGCCAAAGGCGCTGCGCACGTAGGTCAGGACCTCGGCAATTTGCTGGTCGGTCAGGCCGCCCATGGCGGGCATCGGCACGGCGCCGGGACCTCCGTATTTCTTGCCTTTCACTTCGATGGGGCCGGTGAGGCCGTGGAGGACGATCTTGATCAGGCGGGACTTGTCACCCCTGGCCCAGGCGCTTTCTGACAAGGGGGGATAAACGCCGGGCAGGCCCTTGGCTTCGGGCTGATGGCAGGCAAGGCAGGCCATCTCATACAGGGTTTCGCCGGGGGACGGCGGCGTGGGAACAGAGCCTGCTAATTCAGTCAGGTAATTCCGTTGTGCGGGGCTTCCCAGTGTCAATCCGCCGGATGAGGTCGCGCTTTTCGGCGTCCGTGAGTTCGTAGTGTTCGGCGTTGGGACGGGGCATAAAGGGGCTCCAATCAAATAACCATCAAATAAGCAACGGGGGAGAGAGTCCCCGTAAGTCGTTGATAACACGCGTGCGCCAGCGGGACGCGACGGTCGGGACGGGCCATTCCGAGCCTTTCGATCAAATAACCATCAAATAAGAATTCGCTCGTGTTCATGCCCAGATAGGAAGGTATTTGGCGTATTTTCTGCCCTGCGTGGAGTCATACGGTTTGACCAGTCCGTCTTCCATCGCTTCGCGGATGATGCGCGAGATCGTGGCTCTGTTTTGCTCCTCGATACCGAAGCGGGCCCGAAGGGTGGAGTTGGTCATGGGATCGCGTTCCACGTGACGCAGGCAGGCGTGGAGGTAGCAGGCGCGGGAGCGTTCGGAGCGATCCATGTGTTTCAGGGCCTTGTGCGCGAAGAGGATCGCGCGCGTGGAGTCGGGCGGAGTCTCGAAGGCGGGGGCGGGAAGCTGGTGGAGCTCGGTCTGGGAGACGACTTTGTCCACTCCGCTGCCGCGTTCTTCGCAAATGCCGATGCGACGCATGAAGGAGGCGAGGGCCTCATTGCGGGAGCGGGGAGGGCTGTCGAGAAAACGATCGATCTCGACGAGCGGCAGGCCGGGGTTGGTGATCTCCATGCGATCGGAGAAGATTTCAATCATCGGTCCGGCGCCGGAAATGGAAAAATCCTGGTGAATGAGGGCGTTGGGGATGAGTTCGCGAATGGCCGGCTCGGGGTAGACGGGAACCTCCCGACGGATAGATTGCCCGACGACCTCGGTGCGGGGGAGCAGGGCGTTGATCAGTTCGACGGTCCGTTCGAATCCGGTGGCGTAGCCCCGCTGAATGATTTGTTCGCGGAGGGTCTTGAGGCGGCCTTTGCCCTCATACACGACAATCCGAATAGCTTTTCGGCTCAGCGACTTGAACTCCTCCAGGTTGCGGGCGAATAGAACGGCGCCCAGGTTGGTGATGTCCCATTTGCCGGCGTCGTCCGGCGAGATCATCCCTTCATCGGCAAGGCGGTTCAGAATCTTCCCGCGATCGGTTGGCGGGGGCTGGTCGAGAAGCTCGAAGAAGGCTGAATAGTCGAGCAGGGACTGCACGTCGGCAGCGTCAACGTGGCTGATGGCGGTCAGATCCTCAAATCGGGTGGTGTCAAAAACCCGCCAGAGATCCTGAGCGATTTGCGGATGGTCTTTCAGCTTTTTTCGGTAGGAACCGACGCGAATAAACTCCACGCCCTGAAATTGGACCGGTTTGCCGGGCGCGCGGGGAATTTCCAACACCACGAGGCGTTGGCCCTCATGGGTCAACTCGTGGAAATGGAAATGAATCCGAGGGCTGAGTGCCTGGGTGAGCCAAGCCTCAAGATCTTCGTTGCCTTTCTTCGTTTTGGCTGGTCGAAAAGACGTGCCGACCGCCTCATGAGATTCGTCGTTCACGCCCCAGACCACATAGGCGTTGGCTTTGCCCTGAAGGGCGGCCGTATTGCTCAAGGCCGAGAGGTATTCGCCGACATCCTCCGGCTTCGAGTAGTTTTCCTTAAACTCGACCCAACCCGTTTCCTCGGGAAGCTTGCGCAACTCGGAGACGAGTCCGTCCAGAAAATCCTGAGTGGCGGGAACGCTCATGATTTGTATTCTGTGAAGCTGGCGGCGAGAGCGGCGAACGTCGCAGGCTCGTGTTTTTCGAAACCTTCCTGGTCGACGAAAACGAAGTCATATTCCTGGCCGTTCTCTTCGGCGGCGGTCGCGTCGAGGCTCCATTGATTGAGTCGCTCCATCTTGCGGGGCAGATCCAGTTCGACGCGTCCCTTGGTTTCGACGATCCAGATCTTGGAGTCGTTGGTGCGGACGATGAAATCGGGCGTGTAGTTGGACAGATCGCCGTCGGTCTTGACGTAATCGAGCTTGAAACCAATGGCGAGGTAGTTCTTGGCGAAGGCCTGGACATCGGCCGCTTCTCCGAGAAAAGCGGCGAACTTGAGTTCGAAGCCGCCGGAGTTCGGTTCGGCCACGACCTTGTTGAAGATGCTCTTGGTCGCGGCCAGATGGTCGCGATAGTCGGTTCGGAAGGGGCGCGTGTTTTTGAGTCGAATCCAATCCTCGATTCGAGTCGCGCCCGACTCCTGAACGGTTAAGGCATTGATGGCCGACTTGAAGGCGTCGTAAAGGACCTTGCCGGCTTCGGGCTCTGACAGGTTGCGGAGGACGAGGGGATCTTCGAGATCGACCGGCGATGGCGTGAACAAGCAATCGCGCATGAAGGTCTTGACCTTGCCGTAGAGAATGTCGTAGCCGCCGACCAGCCGGAGATCTTTCAGCAGTTGCCGGGCGAAGAAGGCGACGACTGAGCGGTAGTCGGCCGGGCCGACGTCGTCGAGCTGGATGGTGTGATGCACGGCCGCGTCGAGCATGGTCTTGAACACGATTTCCCGAGTCTCTTCGGGTGTAAACGGGGCTAGCGGCAGAAGCGGCGATCCGAAGTTGGCGGGTGCGAGGGCCTTGAGATTCTTGAACTCGCGTTGGAAGCGGCGATTGAGCCTGGGCAGGGGGATTTCGAGGGCGTCCAGATTCTTGTCCTCGTTCTCGGCGTCCACCTCCACAATCAGGGAGTCGTGCCTGGCGGCTCCCGCTCCCATGGGCACATGTTCGAAAGTAACACCCTCGCTTTGGATGGATTCGACGAATTCCATAAAGGCGGGCGTGCCAATGACGGAAACAGTTTCACGCACGACATCGTTGCCGAAATACATGCGGCGCAGGCCCCGGCCGAGCGTCTGTTCCGGCAGGATGTTGCTTTTTGCGGCGTAGGCGCGGAGACCGACAATGGTCGTGACATTGCGCACGTCCCAACCCTCTTTGAGCATGAGCACGGAGACGATGGCTTTGTAAGGCGAATTCAAGGTGTCGATATCGTTTGCCTCCCTGCGCAGCGTTTCCAGTTCCTCCTTTTTCTTGCCGGAGGCCGCTTCCGAGATTTCACCGTTGTTCTTGGTGTGAATGACGAGGACCGCGCCCTGGAGTTCGGGGCAAATCTTTTCCAGATGAGCGCCCACTTCGTCGCAGTTTCGGGTGTCGTCCACCATGACGAAGAAGACCGCCTTCTTGCCGAGGGTCTTATGTTCGGCGTGGCTTTTTCTCCATTCCTCAATCCCGAGTTTGAGGTAGTCGTCGTATTTCTCGGTAAAGAGCGCGCTCTTCTTCTCTGAAAGTTTTGCGCGGCTTGCAGCGTCCGGCAGGACCGGATGTTTGACAATATTTTGGTGAATGGCTTCGACCAGCGGATAATCGGAAACCGTCTGCACAAATATGGCTCCGTTGTCATGGCGCGGAGTGGCGGTCACATCCACCTGGATCGCGAGGCGTTGATCCTTCTGCAGCATCTTGTGATGAATGTCCTCTATCGATTTGAACCAGGCCATGCGGCGGTCGTGAATATGATGGGCCTCGTCGTTGAATATCGCGAGTTCTTCGACCTCGCGGATGATCTCGCCGAGATCCGTCCGGCTGTCGTTCGTTTTCCCGCTGGGTTTTTCGCCGAAGGGCGCGAGGAAGTAGTCGCGCAGGTCGTCGTCTTCCAGTGAAGGATCTGGAATATCGCCGAGGAATACGCGGTGGATGTTGGTGAGAAAGAGATTGCCCGTGTCCCGAACTACACGAACGTCATCCTGAATGTGCAGCGTTAGCTGGAATTCGTCGCGCCAGTTGCGGCCGCCTGAGCCGTTTGGCGGGAGAACCGGATCGGCAAAGAAGATCCTGAGTCCGTCGAAATCCGCGCGCAGCCGATCCAGCACAATTATATTCGGCGCGATAACGAGAAAATTACGGGCCAGTTCTGAGTCGGACTCATAGAGTTTGTGGAAGAAACTCCACGCGATAAGAAGCGAGAGAACTTTTGTCTTACCGACGCCGGTTGCCATTTTGAGCACATAGCGCGGCCATTCTTCGGCAAACATTCCCGATGAGACTGCGCCGGAGGCGTCAAACCGGAGTAGGTCGTGCTTGTCGCGGGCTCGGCGGACTTCGTTGAGCCAGATGACGGTCTCCACGGCTTCTCTTTGCGCGGAATAGTAGCGAAATGTCGAAAACGAACCGTCGGCATTTTCAGTCAGGTGATCGGTGTCGAACCAATGGCGAAGCAGGGATAAAGTTGTCGGCGAGACGCCGGGATAGCCGGTGTTGCGCCATTCGTAGACCTCGGTGCGGATCTTTGCCACCAGTGGGGGAAGCAGCTTTTCATAAGCAGTGGCTCGCAACGCTTCGTCCGCGGGAAACCATCGTTGTTCGGGAACGAGCGGCGCGTACGGGGAGGATGGAAATTCAGGGTGAAGGGACATGAGTCTCAGGCGCCAGTCGGGCTTGTTGAACAGATGTCGTGGTTGTCCTTTGTAGTATGGGCCATCGGGGCGGCGGACCGGCTGTTCATCGGCTCGCCATCGGAGCGGGGTGTTGGTAATTCAGGCATTCAGTGCGCAGATCGAAATATTTGTCTCAGGTATGGCATCGCCAGTATTGGCACGAGTGTCGGCCGGTATCTGTATTTGGCTCAAGCGATCGTTAACCGGTTTCCTCGGCGGGAAAGAGTATTTCATAAGGTCGCATTCGCAATCACAAAGGCGCCGCTAAGAGAACAGAAGTGATGTTCGGCCTGTTCCGTGAGGCGGAAGTCTTGTGCTCGTCATGGATTCAACTCTGTCACGGTCCAGGGCGTTTCGCGTGTCGCTGTTACGGCGCGGATGGCTCTTACTTCGGCGGGCGTCACAGCGGAGGCTTTGTTGCCAAAGGCGCTGCGCACGTAGGTCAGGACCTCGGCAATTTGCTGGTCGGTCAGGCCGCCCATGGCGGGCATCGGCACGGCGCCGGGACCTCCGTATTTCTTGCCTTTCACTTCGATGGGGCCGGTGAGGCCGTGGAGGACGATCTTGATCAGGCGGGACTTGTCACCCCTGGCCCAGGCGCTTTCTGACAAGGGGGGATAAACGCCGGGCAGGCCCTTGGCTTCGGGCTGATGGCAGGCAAGGCAGGCCATCTCATACAGGGTTTCGCCGGGGGCGGGCTCCTTGGGCGCTGAGCCTGCCAGCTCGGTCAGGTAATTCCGTTGTGCGGGGCTTCCCAGTGTCAATCCGCCGGAGGCCAGCGCCGGACTCCAATGGCGCTGAAGCGCCCGCGCGCTTAAGCGAATGGCGTAGTCGAGAAAGGGATCGCGAGGACGATCCAATGCCGCAGCAACCACTTCCACCGCCTTCGCGTTCTGCGCGTAACTGGCGGCGATGGCGGATTCCAGGCGCACGCGAGGATGTTCGTCCTGGACGCTTTTTCGCAGGCTGTTCAGCGCGTTGGGCAGGCGGTCCGCCCACATCCCGGCGACTCGCGCCCCGTAGGCCCGCACACGCGGATCCTGGGCTTTCAGTAATCGCGCCAGCAGATAAGGACGCGGGGATTCGTGGGCTTCGTAGACGCCGATGACTTCGAGAAGCAGATGTTCGTCTGCATCTTTTGGAAGTCTCTTCAGCCACGCGTCGGCTGCGGCCAGGACGTCTTTCGACGGGGTGTCGAAGAGAAGCCGCTTTGCCTGATAGCGGGTCCAGCGTTCTGGCGAGCGAAGCTGGTCCAGCAATTGCGAGAGGTTCATCGCGGCGAGATCGGGTTGCTTGATCGTCGGGCGCCCTTTGGCCGTGATGCGCCAGATGCGGCCATGGTTTCGATCGCGTCGCGGGTCCGCGTAGCTGGCTTGGTAGTGGCCGATAATGGGATTAAACCAGTCGGCGAGATACATGGCGCCATCGGGGCCGACGCTGACGTCGACCGGCCGGAATGAGTTGTCCGAAGATTTCATTAACTTGGGCAACTGGGTCGTTTTAAAACCAGCTCCGGCGTCGTGAAATCGATGCAGTTCGACGACGGCTCCGAAGTAGCCGCCGATCAAGGCGCAGCCCTGAATGTCGTCGGGCAACGCTTTGGTTCCGATGATTTCGAGGGAGGTGGTCTTTGGCGACGTCGCGAAAAGCGGGCCTACAGAGTGGTATTGCTCGGGGGAATTGCGATAGGAAACGCTGGCTTCGGTGGTCGAACCCGACCCGATCGAGTTGCCGCCGCGCACCATGCCGGGCACGGACCAGTAGCCGTTAGGCCGGTCGCCGGATTTGTGAAAGACCTGACCGTAGTCGTCGAAGGCGACGCCCCAGCAATTGGCGCCGGCCATGCCGCCGCCGAAGAAGCCTTCCAGCCGCAACGAGCGTGGGCGCAGTCGCCAGATCGCCGAGCGGTCCAGTCGTGCGATTCCCCATGGCGTTTCGACGCGCGACATGGCGTGCAGACCCTGCGAGAACCAGAGACTGCCGTCCGGCCCGTGGCAGATGCTGTTGACCAGTTGGTGGGTGTCGCCAATGCCAAATCCGGAAAACAACACGCGTCTTTCATCGGCCTTGCCGTCGCCGTCAGTGTCTCGCAAATGCAGTATGGAATCGAAGTCGCAGACGTAGACGCCGCCCTTGCCGCCGCCGGGTTCGACGCCTTGCACCATCGTCAGGCCTTCAGCGAAACGCCAGGATTTGTCCGCGCTTCCGTCGCCGTTTGTGTCCTCGGCGACAACGATGTAATCGGCGGGCGTCGCGCTTGCGAGCGTCTGAGGATAGGTCGGGGAACAGGCCACGTAGAGACGGCCCTTTGCGTCCCAGGAAAACTGAGTGGGATTGATGACGCCGTCGCGCTCGGAGGCGAAAAGATTTGCCTGATAGCCTTTGGCCATGGTGAAGGTGGCCAATTGCTCCTCGGGAGAAAGCGCCTTTGGTTCCGCTGGTGAGGGGGGCGCGGTTAGAGCTTTCGTTGGCCTGGGCGTCTCCCCATTGGCCAGGGCATGTATGCGTTTGTCTGCGGCCTCTACCAGCGGTAATTGATGTTCGAAGGCAGTCTGTAATGAGGGTGCAGCGCCTCCGGGTTTGCCGAACATCTGATTGACGCGATCGCCATAGACAAAGGACCAGTTGGCTGGCCGCCAGCAATCGAACCAGAGCCGATTCTTTTCGAGAATCGCCGCTCGCAATTGGTTTAAGTTTTCAATTGAAGGGAGCTCAAGGCTGAGCGCCCGCGCCACGGTTTGAGCGACAACGCTTAATCCGTGTTCCGTCAAATGAATGCCGTCTTCCGTCAGGTTCCTGCCGGAAGTGTTCACGCTGAGCGGTTCGAAAAGATCGACGAACACCGCGCCTCGTTGGCGCGCGATCTCGCTCACGGCTTCGGCGTAAGCCTTCACGTCGGCGTTGCGCTGGGTGAGGTCGGGAGCATGCGAGGCCTGCGGTTTCTCGAAAGGCATGGGCGAAAGGAGAACCAGTCTGCGAGTTCGCGAGGCGAATCGGTCGAGCAGGCGATGGTAGGCGACCGTGAACTCGGCGATGCGGTCGGTTCCATCCAAGGCCTCCATCTGGCCGAATTGCGCCACAACGAGAGTTGCGCCGGCGGTTTCCATTTGACCGGCCCAATCGCCAAAATTGATTTCCCGAAACTGTTCGTAAACAGTGTCCGCCTCCCAGGCCATGGAACGGAATCGCGGCTTCTTCACGGCCAATGCAGCGGCCAGTCTCGCCTCAATCTCGCCGGTCTTTTGCTCGCGCACAAAATTCTCCTGACCGACGAAAACGATGGTTTCGTTCGTAGTGACGGAGAAGGCGCCATTGGCAAAGGGAGGCAGGGGGAGGGCAGGTTGAGCACGACCGAATCTCCCAAGGATCTCGGCCTGCGGCGGGACGGCGGATTCGGGTAATTCCTCGATCGTGATGTTGCGGAATGAGATCTCGGCCTTGCAATTGCCGTGAATTTGAAAAGCGATCAGGCCGGAGACGGCTATGCCGGGTTCGCGTTCGCTCCAGATCGCGGTGCGTTGACCGTTTATGAAAAGGAGCATGAGCTTGCCGGTTGCGACGACTTCGCCGCTGTTCCATTCACCGGGTTTTTCGAGCCGCTTGATGAAAGCCGAATCTGCTTTGGCGAGGAACTTCCGACGGCGGGATTCGTCGTAGAGACTGCCGGAGTGACCGGCGCCGATATCCGCCTGGTATCCGGACATTTCGTTGGGCGGATTGGCGATGCGTTGGCTGCGAAATTGCACGCCTCCGTTCACGAAGCCCTCGGTCCCGACGATCTTGTATTCGAAGCGCAGATGGAAGTTTGTGTAGGTCAGGCGCGTGGCCAGGAATTCATTTTGAGGATTGCCCCGCATTGAGCCGCCGACGATCGCGCCGTCATGAATGCGCCAGACCTTGTTGGTGTCGCCCTCCCATCCGGAGAAGGTCTTGCCGTCGAAGAGTGGGACGGGCGCAGCGAACGCGGAAAGAGTCGAGGCGGCGAGGAGGAGGTTTGAAAGAATTCGTGGAAATCGCATTTCGTCCGGAAGCGTCGAATGATTGTTCGTTCTTGGAAAGAATTACCAGAGATCGACGTCCTGCGTCACGACAGGCGCGCCTTGCAGCGTGGCTGCGGAAAGGCCGAGGACCATGAACGGCGCCTTGCGCTTCAACAGGGTTTGAAGCAGGCGCAGCTCATTTCCGGATCAGGAATCAGCCTTCTTTCCCGTCGCTGCCGCTATCTTGATCACCGGCGGCTGTTTCATCCAACGGATTGTCTTCGCCTGTAGGCGCTGCTTCAGGCGATTCTGTCGGAGGTTTGCTGGCCGGGCGACCGTGTTTGACGAGGATTTCGATATAGATTCCGGGCCAGTTCTCTGCGGCGGCGGCGTCGATTGCCTTGGGCAGGCTTGCGGCGTGAGTGGAAGTGGCGTCCGATTCGTCACGGCCGCTGCGGCAGTCGAAATCCCAGTGAGCGACCCCTTCAGGCAGTTTCTTGCCGCGTTCGCGTTTGAGGTATTTTCGAACGTCGCTTTTGATTGCCTCAACGACTCGCGCCGGCGCGTGCTTCGGATCGGACAAGGAGAATGTTTTTCGCATTGCGATCCGTGTCGCTGGACGGTCGGACTTTGTCAAGGGGCTTTGGAATGCCTGCATGCTCGCGCGCCGCCTGTTCGATTGGGGGTTTCCGAATTGACCTCACGCGTTCGGATCGTAATCTCCGTTTCAGATATGAAACGGGGAACTCTATTTCTTTTGGTTCTGCTCCTGAGTCAGGCGGCGCAAGCCGCCTGACTCAGGAGCAGAAGGTCCTGGCCATTTTTCAGAAAAACTGCGCGGATTGCCATGCGCCGGGCGAGGAGGAGCCGCCGTCGCTCGACAAGGCGACGAATCTGCTCCAGTTGCGGAACAACTCGGACTATGTCATCGCCGGAGCTCCCGAGAAATCCCTGCTCTTCCAGCGGCTCTGGCGGGGAGGCTCTTAAAGGTTGACTTATGAGACTGTCGGAAAGAATTGGTCATGGGGGATTCGCATGAAACGAGTCATTCGCGGTGGTGAGCTTAATGTGTTTTTCCAGATTGTTTTCTGGTTTGCGTGGTTGCCAACGCGTCGCGCAGAACCGGAATCGTCAGTTTGTCCTTCTCTCGGTTCGCGGCAATCTTGCTGGCGATAATGCGTTCCAGAGATAGGACCTTGAGTCTTTGCCGGCCTATGGGAACGTTCACACAGTTTTTGAATTCATCGGCAAACGGGCCGATTCCATCCATGCGGAGCACGATGTCGAATAGTTCGGCGCCGGTTCCGGCCAGCATCGGTGGATTAAAATTGCTCGGAGGGACGTAGGTCGCGCCCACCTCCTGCAAGGCGAGGGAGAGTTTTGGTTCACCCAGTTTCTCAAACCAGAGATCGACGTCCTAGGTGACGACAGGCGCGCCTTGCAGCGTGGCTGCGGAAAGGCCAACGACCATGAATCGCACCTTGCGCTTCAGCAGGGTTTGAAGCAGGCGCAGCTCATTTTCGGAAAACGGCAGTGGCTCTGGCACGGATCAAACTCCTTTGTAATCGTTCCAACGGCGGCATCTCCAGCAGGATCATCGTGTGGCGGACGTTGTCCGGATCGGCGTCGGGATGCGCCGCCAAAACATCAGCGACCCGCGCGGTCAGTTGGCGAGCCCAGCGCTGCGCCTTGACCGTGTCATTGATTGTTGCGGATTGCTTCATTTGCCTTTGGCAGTTTAGGGAACGCTTCAAAGGTTGTCACCGGCATTTCCGGATCAAACCGGCCCGGATTACCGCGGCTGTCGCCATCGAGATGGCGTGTGATTAATTCAGGGTGGCAGGATTCTTCCAGAATTGCTCCCAGTCATCGTTGACGCGCAGGACGCGCAGTTGAGCCATAACGTCTGCGTTCTTCCTGAGCCAGGCGCAGCCCGCGAGCTT
>JBLHKZ010000015.1:0-38674 GCA_047618185.1 Limisphaerales bacterium | reverse complement strand
CAGCCAGCCGGCGATGGCGCCAATAATGAGGAACCCAATAAGTTTCATAACGTGAGCGCAAAGCTATCGACGCTGCGGGCCTTTGCCAAGCGTCCCGAAGGGAATTGTCTCAACATGGTTCGGAATACGGTCGCTCAGCGACGCGCCCAGATCAGGGCGGTAAGAACCAGTCATTGGCCAACCGCACCCGCTCCCTAGGCATCACCGCGATAACCCGCTTACAGATCTCATCCCGTCGATCTTCGGCCCACTCTGGCATCGTTTCATTCCACTGATCCCGTGTGGGGATAACAACGACAAACCATCCGGTCCCAATGCTCTCTACCGGGATTTTAAGCAAATCGATCTTGCCATCCCTATTCTCCTCATATTTTACGAAACCGACGCAGCCAAAAGGTTCCCTTGTGTAGAAACCCTCCCGGTTTAGCGCGCGTCTACGCTTGATGACGGCAATGACACCCTTTACCACGATCCCAAGCGCCACCAAGCCTACTGCGACCAAACACAACTTGGGGAAATGGACACGAACAAGACTAAACAAAAGGCAGACCAAAATTATCACCCCGACGCACGACGACTGGTAGAAACACCCCTTGAGACGTTCCATTGCACTGAATTTCTTCATCTTGGGAAGTTCGTTTGACCCGCCTTCCATAGTGGGTAGTATCCCAACCATGCGCTCAAAAGCAACGGAACCCACCTCCCGCCAAACCCGTCGTCAATTCATCAGGACATCCGCCCTCGCCGGCGCGGCCGTCGCCGGCTTTCCCGCAATCACCAGCGCGCGCTCGCCCAATGCCCAACTGAACCTCGGCATCATCGGGGTTGGCGGGCGCGGCGGCAGCAATATGCGCAATGTGCGTTCGGAAAATATCGTCGCGCTTTGCGACGTGAATTCCCAGAACCTCGGCAAGGCGGCTCAGCAATATTCTCAGGCCCGGACCTACAAGGATTTTAGGAAGTTCTACGACAATGCCAAGGACCTCGACGCCGTCGTCGTGAGCACGACGGAGCACACCCACGCCTTCGCGACCCTGCCCGCATTGCAACTGGGCAAGCATGTCTATTGCGAGAAACCGTTGACGCGCGATGTGCACGAGGCGCGCATCATTACCGAGGCCGCGAAGAAGGCCGGTGTCGCCACGCAAATGGGCACGCAGATTCATGCCAGCGACAATTACCGCCGCGTGGTTGAGCTGGTGCAATCGGGCGCCGTCGGGCCGATTCGCGAGGCGCATGTCTGGGTCTCGCGCGCCTGGGGCTGGCAGAGCAAGGAGGACGCCGCGCGGAACAAGGATCGTGTCTGGTCCTTCGAAACGCCGAAGAAAGCCATGCCCGTCCCCGCGCATCTGGATTGGGATTTGTGGATCGGCCCCGCGCCCTTCCGCCCCTATCACGAGATCTATTTCCCCGGCCCCAAGTGGTATCGCTGGTGGGACTTCGGCAACGGCACCATGTCCGATCTCGGCAGTCACTGGAACGATCTGCCCTTCTGGGCGCTCAAGCTTGATGCGCCGAAGACCATCGAGGCCGACGGCCCGCCGCCGCATGCGGACATCGCCCCAGCCTCCATGTCCGCAAAATACGAATATGGCGCTCGCGGCGACATGCCGCCCGTTTCGCTGACCTGGCATCAGGGCGACATGAAACCGAAAATCTGGCACGAAAACGAAGGCGTGAAGAAATACGGAAGCGGCGTCTGCTTCATCGGCGACAAGGGCATCATTGTCTCCAGCTACGGCAAACATACGCTCCTGCCCGAAAAGGATTTTAAAGATTTCAAGAAACCGGCGCCCTGGATCGCGCCGTCGATCGGCCATCACGCCGAGTGGGTTCACGCCTGCAAGACCGGCGCCCCGACGACCTGCGACTTCGCCTACGCCGGTCCGCTCACCGAGGCCAACCACCTCGGCAACGTCGCCTACCGCGCCGGCAAGAAGCTGGAGTGGGACGCGAAAAACATGAAGATTCCCAATGCCCCGGACGCCGAGCGCTTTCTTGGGCGCGAATATCGCAAAGGATGGAAGCTGGGGTGAGCGACGGAGGAGAAACATCACAGGCTGCCCGTGTCCGCAGTCTGGCGGAACGACGCTCACTAAGAACGCAGCGCGAAGTTGAACTCTGAAGCCCGGCTGCGCATCAGCGCAGCCCAAAAAGCGGCAGAGGACAGCCGCACTCCACGACGCTGCCGCGTATTCCATGGCCCGTTCGTGTTCCGACAGGTCTTGGAGTGCGGCTGTCCTCTGCCGCTTTGGAACGCAAGACGGCATTGTGAGACATGATCCTCTTCCGTGAAGATAAGCCGACCGGCGGCCCTATCCGAAATAACTTCTGGCATTCAGGGAAAGTCCGCTGTTCCCACCCTCAACCCTCAAGCCTCTCCCCACTTCTGGTGGCCGTGGGTGAATGAACGGTCAAAGTGGGTATAGCCGCCATCGACGAACACGATCTGCCCCGTCGTATGTGATGACACGGGCGACGCGAGAAAGACAATCATCGCCGCAATTTCCTCCGGTGTAGTCATCCGGCCGCCCAGCGGCACGAGCTGATCGATCGCCGCCTTCGCCGCCGCCGGATCGGCCTGCGTTTCAAACCAGCTTGTGTATTGCGGCGTCAGGCATTCGGCGGGCATCACGCAATTCACCCGCACGCCGTCCGGCGCCAGCGCCACCGCCCACTCGCGGGTCAGGGCGTTGATGCCGCCTTTGGCGGCGGCGTACCCCGACGTGCTGCCCTGCCCCGTCACGGAGACCTTGGAGCTCACATTGACGATCGCGCCGCGCGCGGCTTTCAGCGCCTCCCGCGCGAAGTGCGTCAGACTGTAGGCGGAAACGAGATTGAGATTCAGCGAAGCCGCAAAGTCTGCGGGCGGCCGATCCAGGCTGACCGCGTCATTGAATCCGGCATTGTTCACCAGCACATCCAACCCGCCGAACTTGCCGACCGTTTCCTCGACAGCCTTCCGGCAATCAGCCTCCCGACTCAGGTCCGCTTCGACGAACAATACGGATTCGCTTCCGCCCTTTTCCAACTCACTTGCCAGCGTCTCGCCCGCCGCAACGTCACGGTCGACGACGACGACTCGGGCGCCTTCCTCGCGAAACAAACGCGCGACGGACGCGCCGATTCCCTTTGCCCCGCCGCTGACCAATGCCGTTTTTCCCTCCAATTGAAGATTCATCGCTGAATTGCCCCTCGCCTAAATCAATTCGCTGATCGGTTCGTAGCCCGTCACCGCTGACACCAACTGACGCGGCAGGCCATCAGTCACGCGCACTTCGCCCGTGTCCAGCAGCGTATGCATGATCGTGCCAATCAGATTCTTAATCGTGTAGGGATGAGAGGAAGGCTCCGACGCATCGCGCGACGATTGCCCAATCACTTGTCCCATTTTGAGCCCGCCGCCATAAATCATCAGCGGAGCCAGACCGCCCCAATGATCGCGTCCGCCGCGCGCATTGATCTTCGGCGTGCGGCCCATTTCGCCACAGCAAACCAGCATAATCTTCTCACTCAGACCTCGCGCTTCGAGATCTTCAATAAACGCCGAAACCGCGTGATCGAAAGGAACGCCCACATAGCCCATCCCTTCAGTCATCGTCGCGTTGTTCTTGTCGGCGTGCATGTCCCAGACAAAATTCGTGGTCACTGTCACAAAGCCCGCCCCGCGCTCGCACAGACGTCGCGCCATTAATAGCAACTTGCCGAGCGACTTCACGTTGTCGATGTAACGCTCGCGATTCGCCCAGCGTTTGCTGATTTTTTCCGGGCTGATCAAAGGCGCAGTATCGTAGCGAGCCACCAATCGCGGATCTTCCTTGGACAGGTCAAACGCGTCCGAAACGCCGCTCAGAATCGTGCTGAATGCCTGCTCTTGAAACTTGTCGACGCCCTCAATCGCGCCCGAGGAGTCGACCGCGCGCTTGATTCGATCCAACCCGCCCAACAACTGCCGCCGATCGTCCAGGCGCCGCTGGGAAATCGACAATTTCAAATCGTCCTCCAAACCGCCTCCGCTCCCCGGCACAAAGGGCGAATAGGCCATTCCCAAATCGCCGGAGCTGTTAATATCTCCGAAGTTCAAAATTGGCGGCATCGTCGTCGGGTCGACCGCCTGTGGATAAAGCGCGACATTGGTCGGCATCGCGCTATCGGGCCGATTGGTTCCCGCGATGCGCGCATAGAGCGAGCCGATATTCGCGCCCAGCGAGTCCCGCCCGACGATCGGCTTGATGTCGTGATTGCCGTCGCCGGTCGTGAATGAGCGCACCACGCTGAGCTTGTGGGCCAATTTGGAAAGGCGTTGCAAAGTGGAGCCAAAGGTCACGCCCGGAATGGAGGTCTTGACCTCGCCAGTCGCGCTGCGAATTCCCTCGGGCCGATCCATCTTGGGATCAAACAGTTCCTGCTGCGCCGGTCCGCCTTGCATAAACAGGAAGATCACCGCCTTGTCCTTGACCAGACTTTTGCCCGTCGCCGAAGCCGCCGCCTGGGCGGCCAACAAATCCGGCAGCGTCAACCCGCCCAACGCCAGACTCCCCGCGCTCAGGAAATTACGGCGACTCAGCCCCGTCCGACGCGGATCAGGGCCGTTGTTTGAAAGTGAAAGCATGACTGCGAAATATAGGGACAATTGAAGACGGGTGGCAATGGCTTTGAAACGGCGGTAACCTTGGAAACCGAATCCGCCAAACGTATTTGACAGCATTACGCCGTCGCCACAGGCTCTGGATCGAATCGGCAAAAAAGCCAAATCCGCCGTCCGCATGAATCTCTTTCCCTCCAGCGCAAGTCGTCATTCGCGAATTTCACGCCGCGACCTGCTCCGTCTGGGCGTCGCCGGCGCGGCCGGACTGAGCCTGCCCGGCCTGCTCGCGGCCGAATCGGCTCAGCCCCAAAAAGCCCGCTACAACGGCACGGCTAAAAACTGCATCTACATCTTCCTCTGCGGCGGGCCGTCTCAACTGGATATGTGGGATCCCAAACCCGGCATCCCCTCGGAATACCGCAGTCCGTTCAAACCCCTTTCGACCAATGCGCCGGATATTCAACTAACGGAACTGCTGCCGCAAACAGCCAAACACGCCGACAAGTTTTCCATTATTCGCTCGATGGTTCACGACAACCCGAACCACGACGTGGGCATTCTCTACACGCTGCTATCGACGATGAACCCGCCGTCGAAGCGGGCCTACCCCGCGAGTCGCGAAGATCATCCCGGCATCGGCGCCGCGCTGCATTCCCTGCTGGGCGCGCCAGGCGAGCTCCCCGCCTGGGTGACCCTGCCGAGATTCTTCACCACCGGCGCGCGCTTCTACAAAGGCCAGACCGGCGGCTTCCTCGGCCCGGAATTTGACTGCTTCGCCCTGAACGAATCCAAAACGGATTCGCTCGGCGACAAGGACCTGGCCGTGAATTCGCTCGATCCAGTGGCGGGAATCGATGCCAATCGCATGCGCTCGCGTCGGGACCTCATGGAGCGCCTCGACCGCCTGAGCGACGAACAACTCAAGGGGCCCATCATCAACCAGTCGCAGAAGTATCGAGACAAAGCCTTCTCGATGGTTTCCTCCGGCGAAGCCAAGAAAGCGTTCGATCTCGAACGCGAGTCACCCAAGCTGCGGGACCGTTATGGCCGCAACGAATACGGGCAAAGTTTCCTCATGGCCCGTCGGTTGGTTGAATCCGGCGTCCGCATGGTCAATGTCTTCTGGACCTTTTATGGAAAGGACGGCTGCCAATTCAATCTCTGGGACAACCACGGCAGCGACAAGGAGGTTTGCGGCGGCTACAACAAGGGCTTCGACATGATCACGGCGCCTTATTGCTGCCCCTCATTCGATAAGGCCTATTCCGCGCTGTTGGACGATCTGTCCCAACGAGGTCTTTTGGACGACACACTGGTCGTCGTGATTGGCGAGTTCGGACGCACGCCGAAAATTAACAAGAACGCCGGGCGCGATCACTGGCCGCACTGCTACTCCACCGTGCTCGCCGGCGGCGGCGTCAAGGGCGGCCAAGTCTACGGCGAAAGCGACAAGCACGCCGCCTTCGTCACGGACAAGCCCGTCACGCCCGACGACCTTGGCGCGACCATTTACCACGCCTTTGGCATTCCACCCGAGACCCACATCTACGATCAGGAGGATCGACCGTTGCCCGTGACGCGCGGGACGCCAGTCACGGCTTTGTTTTAAAGGCGCATGCGCCGCTTGACGCAAGACCGGCAACTGTCTATTTTCCCATGGTCACGAGAGTTTGGGAGCCGGGGGATGTTTGTTCGTTGTCGTGTCGTTTCCACTCTCGCAGTGCAGAAAAATCGTTAACCGGCAAAATTATGGAAAAATACGAACAGCTCAAAACTCTGGTCGCTGATCTGGCGGATGACTTCGACAAGTTTTACGGCAAGAGCAACAACGCGGCGGGCACTCGCATCCGCAAAGGCATGCAGGCGGTCAAAGCTCTCGCCCAGGACATCCGCACCGACGTTCAAGGCAAGAAGCAAGCGGACTGAGACGTTCGCGCACGGTCCGTCCAACGGACCGAACTGCCAGCCAGACTGAATCGGCGACACGCGAGCACGCGGCGCCGATCGCTGCCCCGTCGTTCGGATAAATCCAACCCATGAGCGACACAGGGCAACTGCCAGACAAGGAGCTCGAGGTTTCGTCGCCGAGGAGCGACCCGCCGCCCGATCCCCGCAGCCAGCGGCTTCTGTCCCTCGATGTCTATCGGGGGCTGATCATGCTCACGCTGGCATTCAACGGTTTTGGCCTTGCCCAAACCGCTAAAAACCATCTGGAGACGAATCCCGATTCGGCCTTCTGGGCCGCGGTGAAATACCAGTTCAGCCATGTCGAATGGGTAGGTTGCGCCTACTGGGATCTCATCCAGCCGTCGTTCATGTTCATGGTCGGCGTCTCGATGGCCTACTCCTACGTGCGCCGCAAGCAAGCGGGCCAGTCCTATCGCCGCATGTTGGGCCACGCCATCACGCGATCATTCATTCTCATCTTCCTCGGCATTTTTCTGATCTCCAACTGGGGGGAATCGACCCGTTGGTCGATGATGAACGTGCTCACACAGATCGGCCTGGGCTACACGTTTTTGTTTCTCCTGTGGGGCCAATCCTTCGTGCGTCAGGCGACCGCCGCTGGCTGCATTCTCGCGGCAACCTGGTTACTCTACGTGGCATATCCCCATTCCGGCGTCGATTTTCCTAACGGAGCGCCCGAAGCCGGAGTCTCTTCGGAATGGGCTGCCGATCACGTCGCCATCGTCCGGCCATCCTGGCACAAGAACGCCAACGTCGGTCACGCAATAGACCAAACCGCCCTGAACTGGCTGCCTCAAGCACAACCGTTCACCCACAGTCGCGGCGGCTACCAAACTCTCAATTTCCTCCCTTCCCTCGCGACCATGATCTTTGGACTCATGTGCGGGGAACTGCTTCGCTCCCGTTTTACAAACAAAAAGAAACTACGGGCGCTGGCCATTGCGGGTGTCGCCGGGTTGATCGTCGGCCAGCTTTTGCACGTGACCACGTTATGCCCGATCGTCAAACGCATCTGGACGCCGTCCTGGGCGATCTTTTCGACTGGCTGGTGTTGTCTGATTCTCGCCGCTCTTTATGGCATCGTCGATGTGCTCAAATACCGCCGTTGGACATTTCCGCTGGTCGTGGTCGGAATGAATTCGATCGCCATCTACAGCATGGCCCAATTGCTCAAGCCCTGGGCGGCAAAGACGCTTCAGATCCATCTAGGCAAAGAGGCCTTCAATTTCCTCGGGGAAGCCAACGCCCCGCTGGTGCAATACAACCTGATTGGCTTGATGTTCTGGCTGATTTGCTACTGGATGTATCGTAATAAATTCTTCGTCCGAATCTAGCCCCGGACCCACGACCGAATCAGATTATGAAAAATAGTTTCCTCCCCTCGGCATACACGGCCGTCCGCGTCTTGGTCCTCCTTGCAATCGCGCTCCTCGACTGCGCCGCATCCAACGTCGCGGCGGCCGACTTCGACAAAGCTCTCAAATCCCTCACCTTCTACGCCTCCTTCGACAAGGGCGCCGACGCGGACTTCGCCAAGGGCGATCCGCGCCTGTTCACACGCACCGCCACCAAACCGACGTGGACCTCCAAGCCGGGATTGCTGACCGACGACCTCACGAAGCTCGAACCCGGCAAGGGACTTTCCGGCGGCGCCCTCCGCTTCACAAAGCGCAACTCCAAATGGATTTTCTACAAGGCCGACACGAATCTCCCCTACTCCAAAAAGAACTGGAGCGGCTCGGTTTCCGCCTGGCTGCGGCTCGATCCGGAAAAAGACCTCGAACCGGGCTACTGCGATCCGATCCAGATCACCACCCGCAAATGGAACGACGGCTCCTTCTTCGTCGACTTCGACAAAGAGGGCGACCCGCGTGATTTCCGACTCGGAGCCTTTGCCGACTTCGCCGCGTGGAATCCGGAGAATAAGAAAGTGAACGACATTTCCGAAGACGACCGCCCCCTGGTAAAAGTGAAGAACCCGCCCTTCGGCAGCGAGAAATGGACCCACGTCTGCTTCACATGGAAGCGCTTCAACACCGGCACGAAGGATGGCGTCGCTTCGTTCTACCTCGACGGCAAACATGTCGGCGACCTGGAGGGCTGGAACCAAACCTGGACCTGGAAAGATGACGAAGAAAGCCGGATCCTGATCGGGCTCAACTACATCGGTCTCTTCGACGATCTGATGTGTTTCGACCGCGCTCTGTCGGCCAAGGAGGTGCAATCGATTTATGCTTTGCGGAATAACGGAAAGCAACGCGCCGATCTGAATTCGTTCGTCAAAGCGCACAGATAATCGACGGCGATCATTGCAAAACTTTTTCCACGGCGTCCTTGACCTTTGCTTCCCGCGCCACCACATTGCGCGGCTTTATTGGAAAAATCCACCGTAATGGAACACATACGAAACATCGCAATTATCGCGCACGTCGATCACGGGAAAACCACTCTCGTCGATTGTCTGCTGCAACAATCCGGCCTCTTCCGCGCCAACCAGGCAGTCGCCGAAAGGGTCATGGACTCCATGGACCTCGAACGTGAGAAGGGCATTACGATCAAGGCCAAAAACGCCGCTTTCAAATACAAGGATTTCCACGTCAATATCGTCGACACCCCCGGCCACGCCGATTTTGGCGGCGAGGTCGAACGCATCATGAACATGATCGACGGCGTCCTCCTCGTCGTCGACGCCCTTGACGGTCCGCAGGCCCAGACCCGCTTCGTTCTGAAAAAGGCGCTCGAAGCCGGCGCCAAGCCGATCGTCGTCGTCAACAAGATCGACCGCGATCATTGCGACCCCCACAAGGCGCTGGACCAGGTCTTCGAATTGTTCATGTCCCTGAACGCGACCGACGAGCAACTCGACTTCCCGGTGGTCTACACCTCCGCAAAAACCGGCGTCGCCAAGCTTAATATGGAGGACGAAGCCGTCGACATGGTTCCGCTCTACGACGCGATTATCGAGCACACCCCCGCGCCCGTCGCCACGACCGGCGAGGAATTCAAGATGCTGATCGCGAACCTCGATTACTCGGATTATCTGGGCCGGATTTGCTTCGGCAAGATTCTGGGCGGCTCGATCAAGGCCAACGTCCCCATTTTCTGCAAACGAGGCGACGGCACGACGAGCAAGGGCAAAGTCAGCGCGATCTACCA
Organism: Limisphaerales bacterium; assembly: GCA_047618185.1. Taxonomy (GTDB): domain Bacteria; phylum Verrucomicrobiota; class Verrucomicrobiia; order Limisphaerales; family JAYPEY01; genus JAYPEY01. The sequence continues at coordinate 28,962 of JBLHKZ010000015.1, read as the reverse complement.
TCACGAAGGCCTCAAGCGCATCCAGATTCAGGAAGCCTTTGCCGGCGACATCATCGGCATCACCGGCATCGACGAGATGTCCATTGGGGAAACACTGACGCTCGATCCTGATTCCGAAGCCCTCCCTTATATGCCGGTGGATCCGCCGACCATTCACATGGAATTCGCCGTCAACGACGGTCCGCTCGCCGGACTGGAGGGCAAGTTGCTGACCGCCCGTCATATTTTCGAACGGCTCACAAAAGAGACCCTCACCAATATCTCCCTGCGCGTCGGAACCACTTCGGCTCCGAATATCTTTGAAGTCAGTGGACGCGGCGAAATGCAGATCGCCGTGCTCGTCGAGCAAATGCGCCGCGAAGGCTTCGAAGTGCTCGTCTCCCGGCCCGAGGTCATTTTCCGCCGCGACAAGGAAGGCAAACTGCAGGAGCCGATCGAGAAGCTCTACGTCGAGGTTGAGCAGGAATACCTCGGCGACGTGATGGAGGTCCTGGCCCGCCGCAAGGCCGACATCACCAACATGGATCATCACGCAAGCGGCATCACCATTGAAGCGTTCATCCCCACGCGCGGCCTCATCGGCATGGAAACGGATATCGTCAACCTGACTCGCGGCACGGGCGTCATGGGACACCTGTTCCACGAATACGGCGCCGACCGCGGCGAGATCGAGTCGCGCAAGAACGGCTCCCTGGTCAGCATGGAAAACGGCACGATCACGTCCTACGCCCTCGACTTGATTCAGCAGCGCGGACGCATCATGGTCGCCCCCGGCGAAAAGGTCTACGAGGGCATGATCGTCGGCGAACACGCCCGCGACAACGACCTCCCGGTCAATCCGACCCGCGCCAAGCAGCTCACCAACTTCCGCTCCCAGGGCGACGGCAAAGGAATCATGCTCGAGCCGCCGCTTCGCCTGAGCCTCGAACGCTCGCTGGAGTACATCAAGTCCGACGAATACGTCGAGGCCACGCCCAAGAGCCTGCGACTTCGCAAGAAAGTCCTCAAGGAGCACGAGCGCAAGCGCATCGCCAAAGTCCGCGCCATGCGGATCGAAGAGCCGGCCTTGGTCTGAGGCCGCCGATTCTTCCCCTTCGAGGCGGCACAGCCGGGCGCGTGAAGAGGAGCGCAGCTGTGTCGTTCCGAGCAGCCGCAGCCAATTGCCACGGGCAATCCAATCCCCTTTTTTCTTATCGCTTCGCCGTTCGGCGAAAGCTGCGCATGGACCGCCGACAGCCCCCGCAATACAGATCCCGCCCATGCCTCATAGTGTGCGAGGTCTAGTTTGGCCAACCGATGGATCTACTGCGCGAATGACGGACGCGCCTCGTCCGACTAGGCGGCGTCCTTGTCCAGCTTCGCCAACGCTTCCCTGAAATCGTTCGGCAGCGGCGCCTTGAACGTCATCAATTCGCCGTTCCCCGGGTGGCGAATCGTAAGCGAGGCCGAATGCAGCATCTGCCGCTTCGCTGAAAAACCCGTTTCCTCTATCAGAGCCTTGTTGGGCCTCCTCGCGTAGATCGGATCCCCGACCAGCGGACAGCCAAGGTGCTTGAAATGCACCCGGATCTGATGCGTGCGTCCCGTGTGGATTTGCGCCTCGACCCAGGTCGCCCCCCGCAAACGCCGCAACACGCGATAACTCGTCCGGGCGGGTTTGCCGTCGCCCCCGCTGGCCACGGTCATCACCTGACGATGATTCGGATGACGCATTATTTCCGCGTCGATCTCTCCCCCGGCGTTCGGCACGGCGCCGCAGGTGATCGCGTAGTAGAACTTCTCCACCTCGCGATCATGAAATTGCCGACTCAACTCCAGATGGGTCGGATCGTTCTTCGCCGAGACAATGCATCCGCTGGTGTCCTTGTCCAGCCGGTGCACGATGCCCGGCCGGGCCACCCCGGCGATGCCGCTCAGCTGACCGTCGCAATGATGAAGCAGCGCGTTGACGAGGGTATCCTCCTCCTCCCCCGAGGCCGCGTGAACCACCAGCCCAGGCTGCTTGTTGATCACGAGGAGATCGCCATCCTCGTAAAGAATTTCCAAAGGAATCTCCACCGCCTTCACGTTGGGCGTCTTCGGCGGCGGAAAATGCACGGAGACCGATTCGCCCACGCGCGGGCGGTGATTCGGCTTTACCTGCTGATCATTCACCCGAATCTCCCCATCCTTGATCAACCGCACAATCGTCCCTCGCGAAACCTCCGGATACTTCGAACTGAGCCAGACGTCCAGTCGCTCGTTCAAAAGCGTCTCTTCAATTACAAATGTTTCGCGATGCTCAGACATAAATTAACCGCCTCACTTTGCCGCCTCAGTCTCCGGATGCGCGGGCGCGATCCGTCTCGGCAGTTTCAAGAATAACACAATGCCAGCGGTGACAATCAACACGCTCACCAGTTGCCCGGGCGTAAGGAAACCCACGATTTGGTGATCCTTGTAGTCCCCGCGATACATCTCCACAAACGAACGAATAATCGCATAGGCCACCAGGTAGGTCGCAAACACCTGCCCGTCGAATTTCTTTCGTCGATAAAGCCAAACCAATCCCCCATAGAGCGCGAAATTCAAAAGCGATTCGTAAATCTGGGTCGGATGAATCGCGCGGCCATGCAGATGCTCGTAGATCGCTGGATATTCAAACGCCCAGGGCAACGTGCACTCCTTCCCGTAGCAACAACCCGTGAACAGACAGCCGATCCGACCCAACGCGTGCCCCAGCGCCACACTCGGCGCCAACACGTCGCCTATTTTCCAAATCGGAAGTTTCCGACGCCGGCAAAACCATATCACTGAAGCCGAGGCGGCGATAAATCCCCCGTAGTAAACGAAGCCCGTGCGGATCGCAAAAATATCCATGAACGGTTTGCCCGCGAATTTCTGATCCCAATAAGTGACCACAAACAACAAGCGAGCTCCAACGATCGCGCCAATGATGATCCACGGCGACATGTCATAGACGGTGTCAGGATGAATCTTCTCGCGCATTCCCCGCCGGCTTGCGGTCCACATACCCAGCAACACCGCCGCGGCCATGCAGACCCCGTACCAGTGAATGCTGAGCGAACCGAAACTAAATGCGACTGGATCCATCGCGCGGGAACTTATGCGCGTTCCTTCGCGGAGTCAAAGAAACCCACGAATGCTTTCGTGAGCGGCTCACTTTGGCCCGAATGAGGAACAGTTCCGAAATCCGGCGCCGTTCGCATGTCCCGAAGGAACCAGGAATTGTCTTTTCCTTATTTCAACGAAATTCCTAAAGTCTCCCTCATGGAATCGCCCAACCACACGAATCCCGTCGCCATCATCACCGGCGCGTCCCGAGGCATCGGCCGCGGCATCGCGATTGAACTCGCCCGGACCGGCTACGACATCGTCGCCAACTACAACGGCAGCCTCGCCGGAGCCGAAGAAACCGCCGCCCTCTGCGGCGCCGCCGGCAAAGCTGCGGGCCACGACGTCCGCGTGGAGCCCTGCCAGGCCGACGTGGGCATCGACGCCGACCGCCGCCGGCTCATTAATTTCGCGAAAGAAACGTTCGGCCGGCTCGACCTGATGGTGAACAACGCCGGCATCACCTCGATCGGCCGCGACGATATTCTCGAAGCCAAAGAGGAAAACTTCGACCGGCTCATGGCAACCAATCTGAAGGGCCCCTTCTTTCTGAGCCAACTCGCCGCCAATTGGATGATCGAACAGATGTCGGCGCGTCAGGAAGCGTCCGCTTCCGAGGAGGCTCCCTACCGCCCGAAGATCGTCACGATCTCCTCGATCAGCGCCTACGCCGTTTCCACCAATCGCGCGGATTACTGCATGGGCAAGGCCGCCCTGGGCATGATGACCAAACTCTTCGCGACGCGTCTGGCCGACCACGGCATCAATGTGTTCGAAGTCTGCCCCGGCATCATCGCCTCTGACATGACCGCGCCGGTGAAGGAAAAATACGAGAAACTGATTGAAGACGGGCTGACGCCGATCCGACGCTGGGGAACGCCTGAAGACGTCGGCAAGGCAGTCACGGCGATCGCCGGTGACTACCTTCCCTTCAGCACCGGCGAAACCATCAACGTCGACGGCGGCTTTCACTTCCGAAGACTCTAACTCCTGTAGCGGCGGACCTGCCCGCCTTGCGATTCACTTCTGAAATTTCAAATCTCCGATCTCAAATTCCCCGACGCCATGGCCATCAAGATAGACAAGCGACTCACTCCGAAAAAGATCCTCCCCGCAACCGAGCGGCTTTTTAAGCTTTCCGGTAAAAAGATCCTCAGCATCGAGAAAAGCTGGAAGCCCGCAAACGGCACGCCCGTCTTCACGGTTAAAGGAAAATACACAACCCGGGGCTGGACCGAATGGACCCAGGGCTTTCAATTCGGCTCCGCGATCCTTCAGTTCGACGCCACCGGCGACGAACGCTTCCTGGAGATTGGCCGCCGCAAGACGGTCGAATTCATGGCCTCGCACGTTTCGCACATCGGCGTGCACGACCACGGCTTCAACAATGTTTCCACCTATGGAAACCTGTTGCGCCTGATGCGCGAAGGAAAGATCCCGCAGGACGATCGCGAACAGGACTTTTACGAACTGGCGCTGAAAGTTTCCGGCGCCGTCCAGGCGGCGCGCTGGACCAAGGTCGCCAACGGCAAGGGCTACATCTACTCCTTCAATGGCCCCCATTCGCTCTTCATCGACACGCTTCGGACGCTGCGGTCGCTCGCCGTCGCACACAAACTCGGCCACGCGCTTATGGGCGAAATGGACCAGCCCATCTCGCTCCTGAAACGACTCATGGAGCACGCCGAAACCACCGCCAAATACGGCGTCTATTACGGCGAGGGCCGCGACGCCTACGACCTCCGCGGCCGGACAGCCCACGAGAGCATTTTCAATCTCAACGACGGAAACTACCGCTGCCCCAATTCACAACAGGGCTACACCGGCTTCACGACCTGGACGCGCGGCCTCGCCTGGGCCATCACAGGTTACGCTGAGCAACTCGAATTCTTCGACACGCTCAGCGACGACGAGATCAACGCCGGCCGCGGCGCAACGATCGAGAAGGTCATGCTCGAAGCAGCCAAAGCCACGGCGGACTTTTACCTGGAGCACACGCCCACCTGCGGCGTTCCCATGTGGGACACAGGCGCGCCAAATCTCCATCGTCTCGGCAATTTCCTGAAGCAGCCAGCCGATCCCTACAACCCCTGGGAGCCCGTGGACAGCTCGGCCGCCGCCATCGCCGCGCAAGGCCTGATCCGTCTCGGAAATTATCTCATTTCCAAAGGCGCGACCGACGATGGCAAACGCTATCGCCAGGCCGGACTGACCGTCGCCCGCACGATCTTCGACGAGCCCTATCTCTCCACCGACCCGAAGCACCAGGGCCTGATCCTGCATTCGATCTACCATCGCCCCAATGGCTGGGATCACATCCCGCCCGGCCAGAAGATTCCCTGCGGAGAAAGCTCCATGTGGGGCGACTACCACGCCCGCGAACTCGCCCTCCTCATCCAACGGGAAGCCCGGAACGAAAAATACCTCACCTTCTACGGCTGCCTCCAAGCCTAATCTCCAGAATCTCAAATCTGAAATTTCAGATCTCAAATAGCCATGGCTGCCCCCTTCAAACTTACCCGCATCCCGACGCTCAAAACCGTCGAGGCCTTTCGGGCGCTGGTCGATTCGCTCGGCATCGAACTGCCCTGCGACGACGCCATCATCACCGGGCCCGACTCCCCGGTCGCAGCGCCCATCGACAACCTCGTCGTCAACGGCAAGCAGATCGGCAATCGCATCGCGCTGCATCCCATGGAAGGCTGGGACGGCACAACCACCGGCGGAGTCACTGAAGAAATGCTCCGCCGCTGGCAACGCTTCGGCGAAAGCGGAGCCAAAATGATCTGCGGCGGCGAGGCCATGGCCGTTCGCCCCGATGGCCGCGCCAATCCCAATCAGCTCATCATCTGCGACGAGAACAAGGCGGACTTCGCCAAGCTTCGCAAAACGCTGATCGACGCCCACGAGGAGCGCTACGATACCTCCGACGATCTGGTCATCGGTTTTCAGCTTACGCATTCCGGCCGCTTCTGCCGTCCGCACGACAAGATGCGTTGGGAGTCGAAAGTCGCTTACCGCCACCCGATTCTGGACCAGAAATTCAACGTCACCAGCGACGATCAGATTCTCAGCGACAGCGACGTCGAGCAGTTAATCCAGAAATACATCGAAGCCGCGCAAATCGCCTGGGACGTCGGCGCGGATTTCGTGGATATCAAGCACTGCCACGGCTACCTGCTGCATGAATTCCTCAGCGCCTTCAATCGCCCCGGCAAATACGGCGGCTCCTTCGAAAACCGCACCCGCATCCTCCGCGAAATCGTCGAAGGCATCCGAGCCAGCGGCAGTCCGATTGATTTCGCGGTCCGCCTAAGCACCTTCGATTTCGTCGCGCATCGCCCGGACCCGGAGCTGTCCAAACCCGGCAAGCTCGGCCCCGGCATCCCCGAGGATTTTTCAAATTGCCTGCCCTACAAATTCGCCTTCAGCACGAACCCGGACAATCCCGTCGAGCCGGAGATCAGCGAGACCGTGAAGTTCATGGAACTCTGCGGCGAACTCGGCGTGAAGATTCTCAACACCTCCGCCGGCTCGCCCTACTACACGCCGCACATCCAACGCCCCGCCGCCTACCCGCCCTCCGACGGCTACCAGCCCGCCAACGACCCACTGATCGACGTCGCCCGACAGATTGAGATCGTGCGACAGATGAAGGCCCAGGCGCCGGCCGGCCTGGCCATCGTCGGCTCGGGCTACAGTTACCTCCAGGAATACCTGCCGCAGGTCTCCCAGTATATCCTTCGCAACGGCTGGGCCGACGCCATCGGCCTCGGCCGCGTCGTGCTCAGCTATCCCCAGATCCTCACCGACCCGATTGAAGGAAAAGAACTCACCAAAAAGCTGATCTGCCGCACGTTCAGCGACTGCACCACCGCCCCGCGCAACGGCATGGTCAGCGGCTGCTATCCCCTCGACGAATTCTACAAGAAACGGCCCGAGTTCAAGCAGCTGAAAGAGATCAAGAAGAACATGGGGGCGTGAATTAAGAATACCGCCCAAACTCGTCGCTTTACGCCGTTCGTTGAGTAACCTATCTATGAAGCATGAACGAGCGTATCACCTTTAACCCGGAACAATGCGGAGGCCGGCCGTGCATCCGGGGCATGCGCATTCGTGTCAAGGACGTGCTCGATCTGCTCGCAGCCAATCTGACCCAGGCGGAGATTCTGGAAGACTTTCCTGATCTGGAAGCCGAGGACATCGCGGCGTGCCTTGAGTACGCCGCCGCCCAATCTGACCATCCGGTAATCCTCGCCCGGTAAGCCATGCGCTTCCTCGTCGATGCCCAGTTGCCTCCTGCGCTGGCCAAATTGATTAACGACCAAGGCCATACCGCCGAGCATGTCACAGACCTCGGAATGCGGGACGCCAATGATTCTGCAGTCTGGGACTACGCGTTGGAGCATGAGGCGATCATTTTGACCAAGGACGAAGATTTCGCCCATCGCCGAAACCAAACTCGAGACACGACTCCAATCGTCGTCTGGCTCAGAGTCGGCAACACCAGTCGGAAGGCGTTGCTGGATTGGTTCAAGCCGCTGCTGCCTCGCATTGAACCCCTTGTCGAACAGGGAGACCGCCTAATCGAAGTGCGCTGATCAACGCCCAAAATTCGCCTGGTGAAATCGCATGATTTCCAGGCCGTGGGACTCATAAATTTTCATCGCGCTGTGTTCCGCGCCGGGGACGATCAGCATTCGATGTTCGATATCCAGAGTCTTCAGGAAGGCGGTCCATTCGAGGTTGTTGTGAAAGTTAAATCCCTTGTCGCCGACGTAGACCAGGATGTTCAGCTTCGGCTCCTTGTGTTTGGCGTAGCTGCGGGCGCGATCCCAGGTGTTCGCCCCCTTGATGAACTTCAGGTTCTCATTCTCCCAGCCGCCGCTCTCGGAAATGCGCTTCTCGCTCGCGTGCCCTCCGCCGCCTGGCGCGGCCGAAACGAAGAGCTCGGGATACTTGAACATGATCCTCGCCGTGCCGCGCCCGCCCTGTGAAAAGCCCTCAAGCCCCCGCCCTTCGCGACCGGCGATCGTGCGGAAAGTATCGTCGACATGCGGGATCAGCTCCTTCACGAACACCCATTCGCCCCAGGAGCCTTGCTGCGGCATGTCGTAGTGGCTTAGCAATCCGCCGTTCACGAAAACGTAGATCGTATGATCCACCTCGCCGTGCCATTGCGCGTCGTGGATCGCCCCCGCCAGCTTGACGCTCTTCAACTCACTGCCCGGCCGACCGCCGTGCAGGTAATACACGACCGGATAACGCTGGGTCTGTCGTTCGCCGGCGAAATAATTCGGCGGCAGATAAATGCAGTAGCCGACATCCGCGTCCATCGACGGACTGCGAAAGGTCTTGTGAAAAACGCCCCTCGACAAATCGCCCTTGGGCTGGTTCACCCATTTGAAAGGCTCCGGCTTTTTCTTCTTCTTGTCCTGCTTCTTACGAGTCGCTTTGGGAGCTGATTTCGTCGGTTGTTTCGCGGACGCCTTCTTCTTGGGCTTGCCGGACTTCTGCGCGACAGAGGTGGATGCGCCAGCGAACAAAAAGGCCGCGACTAGCAAAGCGGAAACAAATCTCATATCGCGAAATTTACACAACCGGCCGGCCAGCACAAATCAGAAGATCGGCGATCTTGAATTTCGTTCTGCGACCGGCAAAGATGCCGCCCATGAAATCCAGCCCCCGCTTTTTCATCCAGATCCTCGCTGTAGCGATCGTTTTAAGTCTCCTTTCCCCCGCCTTTGCTGCCGACACCTTCGGCCCCATCCACCTCTGGCCCAACGGCGCGCCAGGCGAAAAAGGCAATGTCGGCGAAGAGGGCGAACGTCCGCCCAAGCCCGACGCCAAAAAGAAAATCATCATCTGGCAGAATGTTTCCGCGCCGACGATCACCGTCCACAAGCCCGCGAAGGAAATCGACACCGGCGCCGCCGTCGTCGTCTGCCCCGGCGGCGGATACAACATCCTCGCGCTCGACCTCGAAGGAACGGAAGTCGTCGAGTGGCTCAACTCCATCGGCGTCACCGGTGTGCTGCTGAAATACCGGGTCGGCCGCCGCAAGGGCCGCGCGAAACACGAGGCCCCGCTTGAGGACGCCCAGCGCGCCATGGGCATGGTCCGCCAGCACGCGAAACAGTGGGGCATCGACCCCAATCGCATCGGCATCATGGGATTCTCGGCGGGCGGTCATCTCACCGCCGCCGCCAGTAATAATTTCGCGAAGCGCGCCTACAGCCCGATCGATCACAACGACGACGTCAATTGCCGCCCCGATTTTTCCATGCTGATTTATCCGGCCTACCTGACCCTGAAAGACGGCAGCAACAAGATCGCGCCCGAATTGCCCGTGAGCTCCAAAACGCCGCCGACGATCATCATCATGACCGAGGACGATGGCATCCGGGTTGAGAACGCGCTTTTTTACTACCTCGCGCTGAAGCAGGCCAAAGTCCCGGCTGAGATGCACCTTTACGCCAAAGGCGGCCATGGCTACGGCCTGCGCGCCTCGGAGCTGGAAGTCTCAAATTGGCCAAAACGCTGTGAGACCTGGCTGAGGGGTTTGGGCGTTCTGGAGAAATAGCGGGATAGGCTTGGGGAAATTCCACGGACTCAAAAGCGGCAGAGGACAGCCGCAGTCCAAGACGCTATCGCGCTTTCCATGGTCCGTCCGCGGTCCGACACGGCTTGGACTGCGGCTGTCCTCTGCCGCTTTCTTATGTCGGCCAGCCACACAGTATCCAATTTCGTGAGCCTTTCCACTCCATTTGCCGTCAGACACCAACGCTCAAACCTGTGGTATCCGCCCACAAAGGCGCTACATTCGAGCCGTTCGCCAGGCCAGGAAGAAAAAAATTCATAATTCCCCTAAGAAAGCCTCAATCAGGGTGTCCTATGACTGAATGCGTTTTCCAATACGGTCCAAAAGCAGGGAAAGCGCCGGCGCCGCCACTCGCCGATCCTGATTAGATGCCAATAGCGATGCCAGACAACGCAGGGTCAAACGCGCTGGAGCCGGAGTCCGTCGGGGAGCTGTTTACAGCTCTTGAGGCGCCGTTGTTGCGATACGCGTTCAAGCTCACTCAGGACGAGGACACCTCGCAGGACCTCGTGCAGGATGCGTTCATGAAATTGCACACTCATTTTGACACCGTCCGGCAGCCCCGCCCCTGGCTCTACCGGACCATCCACAACCTCGCGATGAACCACCATCGCGCCCGGAAAAAGATCGTGTCCGTCGATTTCGAGGCCGAAGACGGCGACGCCGATGTGCCCGTCAACGTGGAGCCCCCTGCCCGACGAATATCTGCAGCGCATGGAGGCCATCGGCCACGCGCGCCTCGGGCTCAAGGCCCTCGACGAGCGCAAACGCGAACTGCTGCGGCTCAAATTCGAGGAAGGCCTCTCCTACAAGGAAATCAGCTCCCTCATGGAAATCACCGTCGGCAATGTCGGCTTCATTCTCCACCACGCGCTCAAAGAACTGGCCAAACACATCAAGACCGCAGGAGGCGAAGCATGAAGCGCGATCAGCAAAATCCGAAGCATGCGACGAAATTGTGTCCCGGTAGGGACGCGCTGCCGCGTGTCCGAGCGAAGGCGAATCCCATGAAGCGCCGGCGTTCCTCGATCGATTTGACATGCCACGGACGCGCAGCAGCGCATCCCTACCGGATGCCCCGGCCATTCCCAGCACTGCCATTTCACTACCCCAAAGGGGTTGCGTCCTACAGCCCAGGGTTGCTTCTACCCTGGGTTCAATTCCCCCATTTTGTGAACAACCCCAAAGGGGTTGCGTCCATCCCGCCCGAACGACGTCGGCATAGCATAGCGCCAATTGATCGCGACCGGACACAACCCCTTCAGGGTTGCTTCACCTTTTGCGCGTCATACCCAGGGTTGCGGCAACTCTGGGCTATAAGACGGAATCCCGTTGGGATTCAATTCACCCCCGCCATCCAGGAGGATCGATCATGAATCCAGACTCCGACATACCTCAGCCCTCTCCTCGCGATCTGCTTGAGGAGCGCGTCACCGCCTTAATCGTCGGCGAGCTTTCCGAAACCGACGCAGCCGAGATTCGCGGCATCATGGCGAGCAACGCCAGCCTCAAGGCCTTTTACGATCAGATGGTGGAAACCATCGGCCTAGTCTCCGACACCCTCACGCAACCCGCCGAGTCCGACGACGCTGAAATACCCGCCGAACCCAAGCTCTCGGACGAACGACGCGAAGCCCTGAAAGTGGCGTTCGATCGCGAACCGGAGGAACGGCTCCCAGCGGCCCGCAAACCTTCGCCCAAGGCGGAAGCAAAAATCCGCCGGCCGTGGTTTTCGTATCGACTCGTCCAAATTGCCTGCGCCCTGGCTTTCCTGGGACTACTGACGGCCGTCATTACGCCCAACTTCGTCAAGGCGAGAAGGACAGCGCAGGTAAGCTCTGAATTGGCCCCCATTTCCACCGAGGGCGATAGATACAGCATCAGCGGACAAGTTCCCGACCCCACGTCTGCCTTCAATGTCGAACTTCCCGCGGGAGGCATGCCGGAATCCGTAAGCCTCGCCTCTCGCGGCAGCGTCGTGACGATGAACACCACATCGGGCGACCGCCGCTATCGCGCCGACTTGATGGATCTGGGCGTCGAAGTCCCCGACAACGATAGCGCGCAAGTCGCGCTCAACGTCAGGCGCCCGGCCAAGAAACTCTTCCTCCCCGGGCTAGCGGGATCTAAGTCCGCGGGTAAGGACACTACCTACCACAACATCGACCGTTCCACGCCGACCATTGCGGCAAAGTCATCGACCGACAGTGAATTCGACAGCTATGTCGACGTCAATCGGAACGGCCAATTCCAGGGCCAAAGCGGCAGCGAACCCGGGCTCGTCTTCGCCGGCAAGCAGGTTGCCCAACAATCCGGCGGGAAGTCGGCAAACACCGTCGTCAATTTCGACGCTGCAATCGCTCCGCCTGCGCGAGGCTTCGAAGGGGATTTTCGCAAGCAAGGATCCGCCGCCGCCGCCGCGCCCAATGGTTTGGCGTCCGCCAAACCTTCCACTTCCTGGGGCGCTCAGCCCGTGCCTGGTCCGAAACTCGTCCGGCCGGCGGTGGCGGGGACAATGATCGCTCCCACGGAGGAAGAGTTTACGGTCCAAATCCTCGACGCTGGCCAGACAAGATCCCCGAGTTCTGTAAGCCTCCAGCTGAACAGCGAGCCAGCCCCCGTGATGGACATGAACGGCGTGGACATATTCTCATTTTCCGCCGCGACCGATTTCGCCGCCGCCATGGCTGGCCGCGAATACACCGCCACCTTCATAGACGGCGAAGTGAAACGCATCATCGCAAAACCGCAGCCGCCCATGGCTCCGCCCGTTTTCAGCGCCGGGAATTTCGGGCGCGCGCCACAGGAAGTGGATGCCTTGCACTATCGCGAAGAGAAGCTCGTGGCGGAGCTGGCCAAGCTGCCCGCCCAGAAAAGAAAGCGTCAAGCCCCTCTGTCGCTTCTGCGACGGTCCGCCGTGGTGGCGAACGACGAAGCCATGCCCACAAAGACGCTGGAGAAAGCGCTGAAAGAAGTCACCGAAAAGCAGTCCCAGCTCCAGGGCGAAAGCGGCGGCGGTTTCGGCGGGGGACCAATGGCCGCCAGCTCCGTTCCCGTGAACAACCTTTTCGCCGATCCCTTTCCCGATGCCCGCGCCAAAGCCCGGGAGAAGACCAAAGCGGAGCGAAGCCAGGACAACGACATGGATGCCTTCGGAAGTTCAGTCGCTGCTGGCGGTGGAGCCCCGCCTCTCCTCGACGCCTTCGGTCAGCCCATCGGCGCCGCGGGGGCGGGGCGGGACCTCCCTTACTACGCCATCGACCTGGAGAACGTCGTCATCACCATCGATCCCCCCATGACGGATCTAACCTTGCGGCAGGCTCTGAACGTCATCTCCCAGAACGCCGATCTCCCGATTCAGTTCGTCACCCAGGACTTCGGCATCACCTGGGCGCAGGCGCCCATGGAAATTGTCTCGCCGCAAACACGCCTCTTCAAAGTCGATCCGAAGAAATTCATGAGCGGCGTCGACACCTTCTCAGAGGAGTCCCAACAACTTGCCCCGCGCAAGGGGCCCAGCGACAAAGCCAAGGCTGCGGCCCGCAAGCAGCGTGAGGAACTCGAACGAAAGCTCGATGAAATCGTGCTCGACGAACTTCTCTTCGACGACCTGCCGCTGGGCGAAGTGGTCCGTTTCCTCAATGAGGAGGTCCACAACAAGGACAAAACGAAAAAGGGCATCAACTTTGTCATCAATCCCTACGTCGGACCGCAGTTCAACGAGCGAGACGAAACGCCCGCGCCCAACGCGCCCAACGCGGACAAAATCAATCACTACCTAAAAGCCGCCGGCGTTAACGTCGGAACCAAGGAATGGCAGACCAAGGTCTTCTTCAACGAAAAAGGCGGCACGCTCATGGCCCGCGCCGTGGAGCAGGACATGAAGAATATCGAAAAGGCCATTTTCGCGCTCACCAACGAAGCGACGACCGGCCGACAACTTGTCGATAACCGCAAGGCCGCGCGGGCCGAGGCTGAACGCCAGGCCAGGGAGGAAGCGGCCGAGAAGCTGCGGCTCGAGCAGGAAGCCAAACGCAAGGCTGAGGAAGCGCGTCGCAAGAAAGCTCAGGCCGAAGCCAGAAAGAAAGCCGAAGCCTCTCGCAAGAAGGCCGAGGCCGAAGCTGAAAAGAAAGCCGTCGAGGCCAAAAAGAATCAGCCCAAACCCAAGCCGAATCCCGAGATTCTCACGAAGGACAACGCCTTTTCCACCTTCTCGCTCAACGTCAGCGACGTTTCCTTCAAACTCGCCGCCGCCAGCCTGGAGAAAAATGAATTGCCCGCGACGGCCACCGTGCGCAGCGAGGAATTCATCAATGCCTTCGATTATCACGACCCCGCCCCGACCGGCGCCGACAAACTCGCCTTCGCCTGGGAGCGCGCCGGCGATTCCTTCGCGCACAATCGCGACCTCATTCGCTTCTCCATCCAGACCGCCGCCCTCGGCCGCGAGAGCGGCCAGCCCTTGAACATCGTGGTCCTGCTCGACAACTCCGGCTCCATGGAGCGCGCCGATCGGCTGCGAATTGTACGGCAGGCCCTGCGCACCCTCGCCAATCAGATGACCTCCAACGACCGCATCAGCATCGTCGCCTTCGCCCGCACGCCGCGGCTCTGGGTCAACGGCATGCGCGGCGGCAATCCCGACCAACTCGTCGACCGTGTGCTCAACCTCACGCCCCAGGGCGGCACCAATCTCGAAGCCGCGCTCGACCTCGCCTACTCCGTGGCCCAGACGCACTTCCTGCCCAATGGCAACAACCGCGTCATCCTGCTTACCGACGGCGCCGCGAACCTCGGCAACGTCGAGCCCGAGGACCTCAAGGCCAAGGCCGAGATCCATCGCAAGCGAGGCATTGCGCTGGACGCTTTCGGCATCGGCTGGGACGGCTACAACGACGACCTGCTCGAAGCCCTCACCCGCAACGCCGACGGCCGTTACGGTTTCCTCAACACCCCGCGGGAAGCCGCCGAAGACTTCGCCGATCAGCTGGCCGGCTCCTTGCGCGTCGCCGCCTCCAACGTCAAGGCGCAGATCGAATTCAATCCGGATCGCGTGATTTCCTTTCGCCAGATCGGCTACGAGAAACACCAGCTGAAGAAGGAGCAATTTCGCGACAACACCGTCGACGCCGCCGAGATCGGCGCCGCGGAGTCGGGCACCGCGCTCTATTCAATCCAGATCAACCGCGAGGGAACGGGGCCGATCGGCACGGTGCGCGTCCGCTTCCTGAATCCCGCGACCGGCGGCTACGAGGAACAGGAGTGGCCCCTGGCCTGGAAGAAAACGGTTCCCACGCTCGCCGACGCGACGCCTTCCATGCGCCTCGCGGGAAGCGCGGCGGCCTTTGCCGAGTGGCTCGCCCGAAGCCCCTATGCCGGCGGCGTCACACCCGCCGCGTTGCAGTCGCTGCTGGCCGGAGTCACAGACGAATACCCGAACGACGAACGTCCGCGGCAACTCGAAACCATGATTCAACAGGCGCGCCAACTCAGCGGCTCCGCCGGCGGACCATAATTAGAATCCGGAAATGAGGGCGAAGAGCGCTCGAAGACGGACCATGCAGACAAGCAAAAGAACGTGAAAGATCCGAAGGAAGACAAAAAGCCGGTGGGGCGAGAGTCCCCGCGAGCCCACTTCAGTATCCCGAAGGGATTAGAGAGACTCTGGCGTCCTTTCAGGACTTCGATATGGGCTCGCGGGGACTCTCGCCCCACCGGCTTTGGATCGCTGCCGCTATTCGAGGCGGCCGCTTCATTGAATCGGAGCTACCGCACGAACGGTTCAATCAACTCCCCGAAACTTCCCAGCCGCTAACAGCCATTGACTCACTGAACGTTTTTCAAGATTCCACGCTTAACCCCTCGAACACACCACCACGGCGTAATATGAAATTGGCAAACCTCCCCTCCCTATTCCTTCGCCCGGGCCTTGCGTTCGCGCTCGGTCTGGCCCTCTGCATCTTCGGCTCCGCGACCACATCCCACGCGGCCGAAGCCAAGGACGCCGGCGGCAGCATCAAGATTGAAGGCCACTTTCCGGGCACGAAAACCGAGGAGAAGGAGCCGAAGCTGATCTATTCCATCGCGTTCAAATCACAGATCTTTCTGTCGGAAAAAGGCTCCACCCAACGCGACTGGATCACCGTCACGCGTCATCAGGGCCGCATGGAGGAATTGAACCTCGGCCTTTCCGGCAATGGCGACATCGTAAAAGTCCAGGGCGCGGCCCTCTTGACCTCCGGCGTCATGAAGAACACGAAAAACAGGAGATCCATCCTGTTGCGCATCAAGCCCGAGCAGCAGACGAACAGTTCCTGGAATTTCGAGATCGAATCCCGATTGGCGTTTAAGAAACTTCCAGCTTCAATATCGCCAATCGGCTACACGATCTCTGGCGCGATCACACGAACAGGTTCGATGCGCATTGAGCCGACCTCTCCGCGAATCACTGTCGGAGTCGCCAAACGCGACGGACTGACCACCATGGATCCGAAGGATTTCACTCCGGTCGTCAAAGGCAAACTCGTTGCGGGAACCGATGAACAAGTCGCTTTCCACTATTCTGGCGCCCCATGGCATTTGACGCTCAACATCAAGGAAGCCGATCCCGACCTGCGCAAGATTCGCCTCAACGATTTTCAACTCACCGGGGAAATCAGCGGCGACACCGCGAGCTTCAAACTCACCGGCCTCGTCAAGGTGAACCATCCCGACGGCGGCGAGATGGACCTGATGGGCGCGGTCGCCATGAAGAAATTCGCGGAATACCCGAACGTCTCATTACGCTGGAACGGCTCGCGCTACCTGCTCCATTTCTCCCGCAACGGAGAGTTTCCCATCGATATGGAGTTTGACGCGCAGATCGCGGACAGCGGGACTCTGAAACGAATCCAATTCTATCCGCCTGCCGCCGCCCTCCGGCCCGTCACGATCAAAGGCCTGCCTGCGGGAACGCAGATCCATCTAAGCGGCGCCGCCGAGCCTGAACGCCAGGGCGACGCCTTTGTCAGCCACCTGGCGCCATCGGGACCGTTGACCATTCAGTGGCAGCCCGCCCGCGAAGAGATCGAAGGCAAGCTCTTCTACTCCGTGAACGGACTCGTGCAGATTGCCGTCAGCCCGGGCCTGATCCGCCAGACCCAGGCCATGGATTACCAGGTCATGCAGGGCGAGATGCAGAGCCTCTCCCTGAAATTGTTCGGCCAGGGCGAAGTCACCCGCGTCCACTGCGACGGCATCCTGACCTGGAAGGTGGACCCCACCGACGACGCCAACGTGCGCACGCTCACCGTTCAATTGAATCAGCCCCAGACCAAGGGGCTCGCCCTGACGATCCAGTCCGAACAGGCCCTGGGCGTCTTCCCCACCAACGCCAAACCCATGCGCGCGGTCCCCGAGGCCGCCATTCGCTATGGCGGGCATCTGCGCGTCGTCAATAGCGGCGCCGTCCGGCTCGAAGTCATCAACGCCCCCGGCCTCGTCCAGGTCTCGCCCCAACGCTTTCCGCAGAGCCAGATTATCGGCGGCTTGAGCGCGCAGCAGAAGCCCCAGGCGTTCCGCTTCTCTGGCTCCGACTTCGATCTGGAGCTTCGCGCCGACAACATCCTGCCCGAACTTACCGTCTCCGAAGTCCTGATCTATCACCTCGGGGAAACGGAAAGCCGCATCGAGGCCGAGCTGGAGCTGGAGATCCGCGAAGCGCCCCTGCGCGAATTCGCCATCCAAATTCCGGGCGGCTACAGCGTCGCACAGCTGAGCATTCCCAACCTTGGCAATTACGACGTCGAACCCGGCGCCAACAACACCGCCGAGCTGCGCCTGCAATTCACCCAGCCGCTGATCGGACGCCAGGTCCTGGGTTTTCGACTCACGCGCAATCACAACGCCCCCCCCGCCGCGTGGCCGCTGCCGGCCGTCCGCCCTTTACAGGTCAAATCCGTCCGCGGCTTCATCGGCGTTTCGGCCGACGCCGGCCTGCGACTCGCCGAAACTCAGGTCTCGGGCCTGACCGAGATCGCCACCGCCTTCTTCCCCCGCCAGATCAAGGAACTCCAACTCGCCTGGCGAATTCGCGACGCAAACTGGCAGTCGACGATCGCCAGCGAACGGCTCGCGCTCTCGATTCAGGCCGACGCGCTCCATCTCTATTCCGTCGGCGAAGGCATTGTCTTCGGCAGCACGGTGTTGAACTACCTCATCTCCGGCGCGCCCGTCTCCTCCCTGACCGTCGCGGCGCCCACGAATTACGCCAATGTTGAGTTCACCGGCCGCGAGGTCCGGAACTGGAAACCCACCGCGAATGGATACGAAGTCGAGCTGCACAACCCGATTTCCGGCGCCTATACCCTGCTGGCCACCTACGACCTGCAATTCGATCCCAAAGGCGCCGAACTCGATTTCAACGGCATCGAGCCTCTCGGCGTGCAGTCCGAGCAGGGCTACGTCATCGTCGTCAGCCAAAGCCAGTTCACCACCGTACCCGCGCCGCTTTCGCCCGGCCTGATCAAACTCGAGACCGGCGAAATCCCCACGGAATACCGACTCCTCTTCGACGCGCCCATTCTCGCCGCCTATCAGTACACCGGCCGCCCGTTCCTGGTCCGATTGAAAATGACCTCACTCACCGAAGGCAGCGCCGTGCGTCAGGTCGTCGATCGCGCGACGTTTACGACCCAGATTTCCAGCGAGGGCGAAGCGCAAACTGTGGCCCATTACTACATCAAAAGCACCGGACATTCGCACTTGCGAATTTCTGTGCCGAGCAGCGCCCGACTGAGAACCGCGACGATCAACGACAAAAAGGCCGTGCTGGGCAACGACGGCAACGACCCCAACACGAAGCTCGTGCCCCTGCCGCAGAACGTCGGACCCAACACGGTGATCCCACTGAAACTCGTATTCACCCAGTCCGCCGACGATCCCGAGGCCATCGCGTTGACGATGCCCAAGGTGGACGCCTCCATTCTCCTCGCCGAATGGAATATCCAACCCGACCCGGGTTATCGGCTGATTCATCGAAGCAGCAAAGCCTCTCCCGAGCCGCAAAATCAGTCGGCCGACATCTCAGGCTTCGCCTGGGTCAGCCGCCTGCTCGACGGATATTGGCCCGGCCGCGAATCGATGCCCCTGATCCTGGCTTTCCTGCTCTTGCTCGCCGCCGCGCTCTGGCATTGGGGCACGGGTGAAGGCGTCCATCGCTTCGACGGCAAGAACGTCCTCGGCGTGACCGGCGGCGCGATCCTCGGCGCGGTGGCCCTGGGTATGCTGATTTTCCTGATCGGGTTTTCGACGAACCGGCTCGAGCCTTCAATTGGCCTCGCCTACACCATTCCCGTGCAAACGCCCGACAACCTCATCTCGGTCACATTGCAAAACGGAGAAATCGACGCGATCGGCTACTCCTGGCTGAACGCCTGGCCCGTCCTGCTGGGCCTCTTCGCCTGGTTTTACGCCCTGGGCAGAGAAGCCGACTTTGGCCGCCATATGCTGGTCGCCGCCGGTTGGGCCTGCCATTGCTGGGCCGCCCTGCGTCTGGCCAATGGCGCGCCCATGTTCTTCATCATCGTCCTGGTGTTTGTGTTCTTCCACCTGGCCTTGCCTCTCATTCGCCGGCAACTCGACCTGCCCATCCGGCCCGACGATCCCGACCCGGATCCGGAACCCGGCGAGCCGAAAGAACCTTCCGACACGCCCCCATCCAGCGCGACCGCGGCCGGAGCGGCTGCCCTGCTGATTCTCTCGCAGCTAATGGCTCCATCCGACGCCCTCGCGGCGTCAGGCGACCAACCGCCGCCCGTCCCCTCCCTTGTTCGCCAGCAGGCGAACGTCGTAAAAAACGATGTCTTCATCAGCGCGAAGATGGAATGGCAACCGCGCGAGGGAGATCGCATCGATTTCCTGCATGCGCCCGCAGTCCTGACCCAGATTTCCTTCTCCACCAATAGTGTGAAACTGGTTCAGGAGACCGTCAGCAAGCGGACCTTCTACCAGCTGCAGGCCATTCACCCCGGCAAGGTCGTCATTGATTTCAAATATCAGATCCCGGTGGAGAACAAGAAATCCGTGCTCGGCTTCACCCTCCCCAATCGATTCGGTCTCATCAACGAACTCACTCTGGACCTGGATCGCGCGGATGTGGAAATCGTCGCGGCCAACGTCGTCTCCGTCCGGCCGTTGAAATCCGACCCGGGCAAAAGCCGCTTCGCGCTGGCGCTCGCGCCGACGGAGAAAACCCGCGTCGAATGGAAACCGCGCAGCCGCGACACCCGCGAGGAAAAGACCGTTTTCTTCGCCGAGCTGCGACAGCTCTTCATTCCGACGGCCGGAGTGATTGAGGGACTGCACGACGCGCAAATCCGACCGGCTCAAGGGCAGGTCAGCCAGCTGACCTTCACCACGCCGCCGCAGATGACCATCACCGATGTGCGAGCCAACGCCCTCGCCAGCTGGCGGTTCGATCCCGACACGCGAAAACTCCGCGTCGAATTCTCGCCCGCGCAATCCAAACCCTTCGCCGTGCGCGTCAACTCGCAGATCTCAACCAGCCCGCTGCCCTACCAGCGCGAGATCGGCCTGATCTCCGTCGAAGAGGACGCGCGGGAAATCGGCCTGGTCGGCGTGGCCACCGGCTCCGACGTGCAATTGAGCGCCGCCACCGCGGCCGCCCTTTCGCGCATCAATCTGGAGGACTTTCCCGCCGACCTCATCGCCGAAGCCGGCAAACAGATTTCCGGTCTCACTCTCCGACGCTCCTTTCGTTACTCCGACACCGCCGCGACGGTGTCCCTCTCCGCCGACGCGGTGGAGCCGGACGTGCGTGTCAGTTCTCAACAGAACCTGCTCCTCAGCGAAGACCGCACCGTGCTGGGCGTCAATCTCAGCGTCAGCATCACCCGCGCCGGCGTCTTCAAACTCAGCTTTGCCCTGCCCGACGGAATGGACGTCGAATCCCTGACCGGCAAAACCTTGAGTCATTGGACCGAACTCGCGGCCAACAACCAGCGCATTGTGACGCTCCACCTCAAGGGAAAGACTGAAGGGCAGGCCGACTTCGCCATCTCACTGGTCGGTCCGGGCACGGCCGGCGCGGTCGCAATCCAGGCTCCTCGACTCAGCCTCATCGAAGCCGGCAAACAGACCGGCCAGTTGATTGTCAGCCCCGAGCAGGGCATGCGCCTGCAAGAATCGACCAGCGAAGGCCTGACCCAGCTTGATCCCAAACGCGCCGGCATCACCCAACAAGGCGCGCTCGCGTTTCGCCTCCTCCAGGCTGACTGGAGCCTCAATTTCGACGTGGCGAAAGTGACGCCCTGGATCGAAGCCGCCACCCTGCAGGACGTCACCGTCCGGGAAGGCCCCCTCAAGACCGTCGTTCACCTGAACTACAAGATTTCCCACGCCGGACTGAAATCGCTCTTCGTGGAATTGCCGGCCAATGCGGAATCCGTTCATTTCGTCGGAGAACATGTCGCCGATTTCGTAAAGGACGAGAACGCCGCGGGCGACACCGCACAGTGGGAGATCAAGCTGCACCGACGCGTCATTGACAGTTATCGATTGAAGGCAAGCTACCAGATCTCCGCCGCCAATCAGCCCGAGCAACACATCATCGTCGGCGTCCTGGCCAATCAGATCAACCTGCAGCGCAGCTATCTCACCGTCCGCACTGGCGGCCGCCTGCAAGTCACACCAGCGCGAATCCCGACCGAACTCCGGCGCGCCGACTGGCCGTCCGTCCCGACGGAGATTCGACGCGAGAGCGGCAAAACCGGAGGCAGCCTCACCTTTCAGGCGAATCAGCCCGCCTATCGACTCACCGTCAACGTCGCCCGTCACTCCGCGGCGGAGCTGCTCCCCTCGCGAGTCGAAGACGTGGAGCTCTCCTCCCTCCTCTCCGATTCCGGGATGATGCTCACCAAGGTCAAACTCACACTGCATCCCGGGGATCGGCGCTTCATCCGATTCAAACTCCCAACCGTCGGCGCCGAGAAGGCGAAGTTCTGGTTTGCCTTCGTCGACAACCTTAGCGCGCGCCCATGGAACGAGAGCGAATTCATCCTCATCCCCTTCGAGTCTCCCTCGAAAAAAGGAGACCCTGTAAAAATCGAGTTTCTCTATTCGATCCAGACAGCTCTGAAGAAAGGCGGGAAGTTCGACCTGAATCTGCCCGGCCCCGTGTTTGAGCTGCCGCTGCAAAACATCAGTTGGAACGTGTTCCTGCCGCCCACCTGGAAACTTGAGGAGGAGGACGAAGCCATGCGCCTCCAGCAGACGACCGCCTCCTCAGCGTCCTCGGCGCTCGACGTCCACAACTACGTCCAAAGCCAGAGCGCCCAGCAAAAACAGAAGACGAGCATCGCCGAATCCATGCTCGCCTGGGGCAATCAGTCGCTCGATTCCGGCGACCAGAGCGGCGCGCGCCGCGCGTTCAAATCCGCGCTAAATCTCTCGCAGCACGACCAGGCCTTCAACGAAGACGCCCGTGTGCAACTTCACAACCTGAAGCTCCAGCAGGCAGTCGTCGGCTTGAACAATCGCGCCAACTACGCCTTCGTCGATCAGCCCGACGCGGCGGGCAACACGATCGCCATTCAGAAGGAAGGCAAGGAGCTTTACTACACCGACAAACAGGTGCGCGAGGCGCTCAACCGCAACCCGGCCGAAGCCAACGAGGCGCTGATGAAACTGGCCGAACAACTCGTCGAACAACAAAACGCCGCGCAGGCTAATCCGGAAGCCATCCAGGCCGCTCTGCCCGAATACGGCCAACGCCTCACCTTCACGCGCTCCATGCTCGTCGATGAAAACTCCAAAAACCTGAAGCTCGATCTGGAAGTGTCCGAGGTCAGCAAATCCACCTACGGCCGACGCCTGATGCAGCTCGCGGGCATCGTCATCGCCTTCGCCATCCTCATGGCCCTCGGCAAACGCCGGCCGGACGAATTTCAGACATTCTGAATCGAACGCGATCGTTCGTGAAATCTCCAAAACCCCGTACCCGGACTTTTCATTTCTCGCCGCCACGTCATCATCGGCCGATGCGTAATCACCGAAGCTTTCGACGTTTTTCGCTCAGTCTACAGCTTGCCCTCCTGACGTTCTTGTCGAGCGCCGCGTTCGCCGCCGATTGGCCGATGTGGCGGCATGATCCACAACGCACGGGAACGACCGACCAGGCGCTGCCCTCCGAGCTTCACGTGCAATGGGTCCGCCAGAACCCTCCCCTGAAGCCAGCCTTTCGCAATCCGCGCCTGCAATTCGACAAAGGCTACGAGCCCATCGTCGTCGGCAAGACTCTCTACTTCGGCTCTTCCCGCAATGACAGCGTCACCGCTCTGGACACCGAAACCGGTTACGAGAAATGGCAGTTCTTCACAGACGGTCCCGTGCGCTTCGCTCCTGCCGCCCTCGACGGCAAGATCTATGTCGGCTCCGATGACGGCCATCTCTACTGCCTCGATGGCGCGACCGGCAACCTTCGTTGGAAATTTCGCGCGGCTCCTTCGCGACGCAAGATTCTCGGCAACGGCCGAATGATCTCGGTCTGGCCCGTTCGCGGCGGCCCGGTCGCCCTGGACGGCAAGGTTTATTTCGCGGCTGGCGTCTGGCCCATGGAAGGGGTGTTCGTCTACGCGCTCGACGCGGAGACCGGCGATGTCGTCTGGCTTAACGACAGCTCCGCGTTTCTCTACGGCCAGCATCCGCATGACGCGAAGGCCTTCGGCGGACTTTCTCCTCAGGGTTACCTCGTCATTAACGGCGACGAACTCATTGTCCCGGGCGGCGCCGCTGTGCCCGCCACCTTCGATCTCGCGACCGGCAAACTGAAAAACTTCGAACTGCCGAAGCCGGGGCGCCTGCCTGGCGGGTGGTTTGCATCCATTCACGGGCCGGACGCCAAGGCCGTGCGCCGCGGCAAGGTCGTCCACGACAGCGACGTCAGCAGTCAGGAACACGAAGACCGAAAAAGCCGAGGCATCGGCGAGGCGGGCGTGCGCACAAAGATCTCGGCCAACGGCGTCGACTACAGTTTTACCAATAAGCTGTCCGGCATGGAGGGCGAGATCCACACCATGCTGGCGGCGGATGACAAGCTCTTCGTCGTCGCCCTGGACGGAAGTATTCACTGTCTGGGCTCAGGCCAAGAAAGATCGACGCCGCCCAAAGTCGTCCTCCCCGTGAATGGAACGCGAATGGCTTTCTCCCCCGAACAAACAAAGAGCCTGCTGGAACGCATCAAATCGACGAAAGGCTTTGCTCTTGTTTACGGGCTCGACGACGAGTTTCTCATCGAAACTCTCGTCCAACGCACGACTCTGAATATTATCGGAGTCGATCCAGACGCGGAGAAAGTCGCTCGCCTGCGCAACGCTTTCAACCACCGAGGCGCCTACGGCTCTCGTGTTTCCCTGCTGGTCGGATCCCCGGAGAAACTCCAACTCCCTCCCTACTTCGCAAACGCCGTCATTCTGAACAATTTCGACGGCGTCGAAATTGATGCCGCTGGCGCACAAAGGATTTTCGAACCTCTGCGGCCCTACGGAGGAACGGCATATCTCATCGCAAGCGACGCGCAACATCAGACGTTCACCGCCGCCGTTGAAAAAGCCCAACTCGCCAACGCCTCCATTGAACGCCAGAAGGGATTGACGATTCTCCATCGCAATGGCGCCCTGCCCGGCTCGGCCAACTACACCGGCGACTGGACCAGCCCCGATCAACTCGTCAAAGCCCCCCTGGGCGTGCTCTGGTTCGACGACACGGTCGGACACTTCAAGCGCTCACCCCAGCCACAGATTGTCGACGGCGTGATGATGTCCCGACCCAAGATCTGGGAAGGCACGGATGAACGCCCTTACAAACTCGATCCGCCGATTTACTCCGACGTCTACACCGGCCGCGTCCTGGTTGGGAACGAGGCCGAGCCAAAGAAGTTTTCCATCCCTGAGAACGATCCGCCCCAGCCCACGCAGTACCGACCGCCCGGATACAAAGGCAGCGCCTACGCCCCGCCCAAACCCGTCGCGGGCGAACGAACCAATCCCCTGACCGGAGCCTCAGAACCGCGAACCTTCCCCCGCAGCTACGGCTGCGACGGCGGGATCGACTACGGCTATATGTACACCATGCGCTCCGGCACGGCGGCGTTCTACGACAAGGAAGCCGAGAGCGGCATCATCAACATCAGCGGCCCCCGATCCGGCTGCTCCAACAGCGTCATCCCGGCCAACGGCGTGCTCAACGTCCCCTACTTTTATGAAGGCTGCACCTGTAGCTATCCGATTCCATCCGGCCTGGCGCTCTTCAGCCTGCCGCCCGAGCACGAGCAATGGACCGCCTGGGGCCCCGGCGCGACCAACGACATCCGCCGCATCGGGATCAACCTCGGGGCGCCCGGCGATCGCATGACCGACGCCGGCACGCTTTGGCTGGATCACCCTTCCGTCGGCGGCCCTTCACCTTCGGTGGTCGTCCAGACCGAACCCGCGACGCCGGACTTATTTTATCGTCATTCCATGTTCGTCACGGGCGGCCACGGCTGGCCCTGGGTCGCAGCGTCCGGAGTCCAAGGCATCACTGCCGTGACTCTGAACGGCCTCAAAGACATGAACGCGACCGTCCGACTTTACTTCATCGAGCCGGACAATCTTGCGCCCGGCAAACGCGTGTTCGATGTCGCCTTGCAGGGAGAAGTCGTTCTGAAGAATCTCGATATCGCCCGTGAAACCGGCAGCTCCATGAAATCGCTCGTGAAGGAATTCAAGGCGGTTCGCATTGAGGGTTCGTTAAACGTCAAGCTCACCCCGATCAAGGGGCAACCTGTCCTGTCCGGCGTGGAAGTCATCGCCGGCGATATGAAAGCGGGCGCCATACGGCTCCTCTCGTCCAGGACCGTCGACCAACTGACCGGGATGGCGAAGACAGGCGCGAAGTAGAACTCAATTCCCCTTGCCAGCCCATGATTCTGGGCGGATAACCGAAAGAACTCGGAAACCCATTCGAGCCAGCTGTTCTATCGCGAACCCAACTCAAACTCGATCGAAAGACCCGCCATGAAAACCGATTCCCGTCGTCAATTCCTCAGCCGCGTTGGACAAGGCATGCTGATCGCCGGCGTGGGATCCGCATTCGCCGAAGAACTCGGCATTTCCACCGCCATCGCAACCGAAGCGCCCGCCCGGTTGAATTTCGGCGACTCCGAGCCGCTGGTGTCCCTGCTCCAGGAGACGCCGGCCGATAAGCTTCAGCCTCTGCTTGCGGAGAAACTCAAACGCGGCAATGTCGATTTGCGCCAACTCGTGAAGGCTGCCTCTCTGGCCAACGCCCGGACCTTTGCCGGCGAGGACTACATCGGCATGCACACGCTAATGGCGCTCAAACCCGCCTGGCTCATGTCGCAACAGCTGCCCGCCAATCGCCAGGCGCTCAGCGTCCTGAAAGTGCTCTATCGAAACACCAGCCAGATTCAGGCGCTGGGAGGAAGCTCCAAGGAACGCCTGCGCCCCGTCGCCCGCAAAGTTATATCCGCCAGGGAGAACACCGCCCAAATGCTGCACGACGCCGTGCGCGGAGAACGCGCGGACGAAGCCGAGCAAATCCTCGCCGCCATTGCCGGTTCTTCCCCCGACCGAGCTTTCAACGAACTCATGCATGTCGTCGAAGACGGCATCGACGTGCATCGCATCGTCTTTGCCCACCGCTCCTGGGACGTGCTCGACCTGGCCGGCCGGGAAAACGCTGAAACCCTGCTTCGCCAGTCACTCCGCTACTGTTTGAAAAATGAAAAATGGACGGCCGCGCGGCAGAGCCAACCCAGAACGATGCTGCCGAAGCTGCTCGACGAATACGCCCTTCTGAGCCGCCCGCCAGCGGGAAGCCGCGCCGGCGACGACGCCTGGGTCGAGGAGCTGAGCAAGACGATTTTCGAAGCAACGCCCCAGCAGGCCGCCGCGGCCGTCGCCGCGGCCTTGAAGGAAAACATGTCGCCCAAATCCATCGGCGAAGCCATTTCCCTGGCCGCCAACCAGCTCGTGCTGCGCGACGCCGGTCGCACGGAAAAAATGGTCCGCCCCGGCAAACCCGTCGGCAGCACGCACGGCGATTCCATCGGGGTCCACGCGCAAGACTCGGCCAATGCCTGGCGCAAGATCGCGGAAGTGAGCAATCATCGAAACACCATGGCCTGCCTGATCCTCGCAGGCTACCAGGTCGCCAGGGACCGCTCCAATCGCGGCGGCAAATTCCTCGAATGGAAACCGCGACCGCACGCCGACGAACTGGCGAAGATCAAAGCCAAATCGTCGAAAGCTCTGCTCCGCGAACTCGACGGCGCGATTCGTGAAAATAATCAGGATCGCGCCTGCGCGGTGGCGCATCAGTACGGCACGCTCGGACACAAGGCGCGTCCCGCGTTCGACCTCTTACTCCGCTACGCCACCAGCGAAGACGGCGCCCTCCACGCCGAGAAATACTTCATCACCTCCAGCCTCGATTTCGCCGACACCCGCCCGGCCTTTCGCTGGCGTCATCTGACCGGCCTCGCCCGCGTCACCGCCAGCGAATACGGCCAACCCGCCCCCGGCTACGCCCAGGCCTGCGAGCTGCTGGGCGTCAAAGCGTGAGGACCTCGGCGAAGACAGTCGCTTAAATCCTTCCCGATCGGGAAGCATGATGGTGAACCGAGGCGCCTTCGCTCGTTGCCAACCTCACCCGTAACGCTTGTGCGCCTCTTTGGAGTCGATGAGCCGCGCGCGAATCAGACCGCCGGCGATCTTCTCGCCCTTCGGGTCCACGTAAATCCTGCCC
Organism: Limisphaerales bacterium; assembly: GCA_047618185.1. Taxonomy (GTDB): domain Bacteria; phylum Verrucomicrobiota; class Verrucomicrobiia; order Limisphaerales; family JAYPEY01; genus JAYPEY01. Next base: position 1,442 of record JBLHKZ010000015.1, on the reverse strand, counting down.
GTGCGGTTCTCACTGTCCGGGTCAAAGCCAAGGATGTGGATGTTGAAAATAAAGGCCGGTTCCTTGAGCGCCTTGAACCAGTGAATGTTATCCTTCACATCTGAAACCGTGGAGCAGGTTCCGGGGCCAAACTTGTCATCGATCGTGGGCCGGATGATCAGGTGCTTTTTCTGATCTTCAATCCGGTCGTAATGCAGCCCGTGGAAATCGCCCTTCAGCACGAGGAACGCCGTGGCCATGTTGTTGTGCCCGTGTGGAACGACGGAACGGCCTTTTTTTAGCGCGAAAATCTGCTGTCCAAACACCAGCTTCTCGGGAGTCCCCGGCCGCTTCGGATATTTGAAGCGAATGCTGCGAGCCCCGTTGTCCCTCATTTGAACGCTCTGCTCCAGCCGTTCGAAATCGATAAACTTCAACAACTCCGCAAGCTCGATCCGCTCGAAGAGCTCCTTTACTTTTTTCTGCCACTCCGTCTGTTTGAGCTCCTGACTCTTCAGGTCCATGCCAATTTCATTCACCTCATTCAACCATTTCACGGCGATGCTTCTCGACTCGCCGGCAAACAGGTCGCCGCGGAATAGATGCTCCACCATGGCAATGGTCAGGAGGGTCGGGAGGGCGCGCTTCGTGAAATCTCGTCGCGACAGAAGGGATGATTCAGCGGGCTTTTCAGATCGTTTCATAAGCATTGTCAGTCTATTCGGATGGCGCGGTTTTTGAGGCGATTCATAGGACAACATTTCCGGGCCGCGGTCAAAGGCATTCAGGGTGGCGCTCCGGCCATGACCCAGCGCCGGATGAGCGCAATCTGGGTGGCATCGGGCTTCGAACCTTTGGGCGGCATCCGGTCGTCCACAAGCATGTCAACCAGCAGGCTTTCATCCGGTTTTCCCGGGATAATAACCGGCCCGCTATCCCCACCGGCGAGCGCACTCTTGAGGGTGCGCAGATCAAGCTCGGATTCCCGCGCCTCAAGCCCATGGCATTGGTGACAATAGCGAGCCAACAGCGGCCTGATATCCCTCTGGAAACCGAGACCGGCGGGTTCGGGCGATGGCGCGACACAACCCGCCATCAACATCGCCCCCAACGCCGTCGCCTTGATGACGCAGTCCGGGAATCCCGAGAAGTTTCCAGCTACCGGCTGTTTGCAGGTTGCGCGCGGCATCGGCTAATGAATATCTGAATGCCGCCGACCTGTCATCCGATTCCGTCGTATAGGCGCGTTTTCCCGCAGCTTGAAGTCCGCTCACGGGCACGGCGAGCGAACCCCGGCGCTGCGTCATCATAGTCGGCGTTGAAAGAACTGGACCTAAATGAAAACACCCTCGTGATCTGGACCAACGACAACGGCGCGCCGCCGCAAGATCGCATCATCGACGGGCGCGACATTCTCCCTCTGATGACCGCCAACGTCGAAAATCGTTAATTGCCTGACCCGT
>JBLHKZ010000014.1:0-39183 GCA_047618185.1 Limisphaerales bacterium | reverse complement strand
ACTTTTCCCGCCACCCCCCTTTAATCGCACGCGCCCAGAGGGGTGGCGCATGATTTGGCTGTCCTCTATCGCTTTGGATAACGTATCTTGGGCCGGGAAAACGAAAATCTCCTTGGATTCGCCGTGCTCAGCTCAGCGGGCGGAATCGACCCGCAGCCCGTTTCTTCACGGCAATGGCGCCCCCGATTAAAACCTCCTTGCGCCTCGGCCGCTTTGCGTGAGACTTGAGCTCATGCCCGCGTCTGAAAAGATCCGCAAGAAGGTCGGCGACCTGCCGCACAAGCCGGGCGTGTATCTGATGAAGGATCGCTTTGGCACGGTGATCTATGTCGGCAAGGCGCGCGATCTGCGCAAGCGCGTCAGCCAGTATTTCCATCCTTCACGCCGGCATGGCTGGGACCTCAAACTCGCGGCCCTCATCGAGGCGATTCACGATTTCGACACCCACATCGTCAAGAGCGACGCGGAGTCCGTCCTGTTGGAGGGCCGACTGATCAAGGATTTCCGGCCGCGCTACAATGTCAGCTTCCGCGACGACAAACGTTTCCTTCTGCTCAAGATTAATCTCAACGACGCCGTTCCGCGCTTTACGCTCACACGCATCCGCCAGGACGACGGCGCGAAATACTTCGGACCCTTTGCCAGTTCCGGCGCGCTTCGGCGCACGCTCACGATGGTGCGTCGCAAGTTCAACCTCCGCGGTTGTCGCCCCCTTAATCCAACCGAGCACGATTACAAGCACTGCCTCCACGCGCACCTGAAGGACTGCACCGCGCCCTGCATCGCCAACGTCACCCGCGAGCAATACCTGCTCCAGGTCAATGCCGCCTGCGATTTCATGGGCGGCCAATGCAGCGACATGAAGGAGGAGCTGGAAACGGCCATGAAGAAGGCTGCCGAGCGCCTCGACTTTGAAAAGGCCGCCGAACTGCGGGACCTCATCGACGATCTCAAACGCACGACGAAGAAGACCAGCAAGTTTCCCCGCATGCCCTACACGCTGCCCGTCGCGCTCGATCCCGACAAGGATCTGATCGAGCTCGGCAAGGCTCTCAAACTCGAATGCCCGCCCGAACGCATCGAGGGCTACGACATCTCCAACATCAGCGGCACGCTGGCTGTGTCGTCGATGGTCAGTTTCAAGAACGGCCGCCCGGACCGCGCGAACTATCGCCGCTTCCGCATCAAGACCGTCGTGGGCCAGGACGATTTCGCCTGCATGGCCGAGACCATCTATCGCCGCTATCGCCGACTGTTGCAGGACATTGAGAAAAAGAAGAAAGATGAGGCCGAGGCGGATTCGCAGTATCTCCTGCACGGCGTCGAGCCGCCCGAGGAAGCGGACAAGCCGGAGGCCGAACTCAAGCTCGGCCTGAAAACGAAATCTCCGAAGCCGAGTAAATCGACTGCCAAACTGCCGGACCTGATTCTCATCGATGGCGGCAAGGGCCAGCTCAACGCCGCCTGCGCCCAGCTTGCGAGACTCGGCCTTCAAAACATCCCCACCATCGGGCTGGCCAAGGAATTTGAGGAAATCTATTTCCCCGGCAAGAGCTCGCCGCTGCGGTTGGGACTCGATTCCAATGCGCTTAAGATGCTCCAGCGCGTCCGCGACGAATCGCATCGTTTCGCCAACACCTACAACGCCCAGCTGCGAATCAAGAAAATCTCCGAGAGCCTGCTCGATGAGTTTCCGGGCATCGGCGACAACCGCAAATTGGCGCTGCTGAAAAAGTTTGGGTCGGTGCAACGGTTGCGCCTCGCGACCCTCGAACAACTTTGTGAAGTCGAAGGCTTCGGCCAGAAATCAGCCGCGGCGCTGAAGCGCTTCCTCGAAGCCAGACAGGCGGAGTAGATTGGCGGCAACTTGCGCACGCGTGGGGGTGAAAGGCGGTTTATCGATCCTTGACTGCTTATGTCTGGGAACGAACGGAACCCACTCCCTCCTGGGAGCTGTGCATTACCCTCAAGTTTTCGAAACGGTCGCATTCGAATCTCAACGGGATTCTGCCCCAAAGCCCACGGGTTGGGAGGCACGACCTACCCTGGGAACAAAGTTCAAAAAGGCATTTTCAACGCCGAAGGTGTTGCGCCAATCATCGGCGATTTGGGCGCAACCCCGTTGGGATAAAGGGAAACGAGGCAGCGCCGCAGATTGTTAACTTGTGGGTAATGCACAGCTCCAAGGGTGGATTCTCCGGGAAGGCAAGACCGCCGTAACAACCCGCTCACCGCCTACCTGTTTTGCTTGCGGCTGCCCTTTTTAAACTCCGAGCTCATCCGCTTGCGTTCCTTCTGGATCTGCTTGATCTGTGCCGCGCGATCCTCGGTTGAAAGTCGCGGGTCGGCCGCAATCTTCGCGATTTCCGCGTCGGCAATCTGCTTCAGGATCATCGTCGCGGCCGCCAGCTCTTCGCTGAGCGCCGCGTCACCTTCCCGACCGCCGCCCTTTACCCGAGGCAACACGGCATCTTGAAATTCCGCATAACGCTTCATACCCAGAAGCTCCTGCAGCCGAGGCGCGAGAAAGGGATCATTCAATGGGCTTTCGGCGCCTTTCAGACGCGAAGCGGACAACATGGCGTCGGGACGAGATCCAAGCAGAGTGAACAATTGCCGAAATTCCGTTTCCGAGATTTCGACGCGGGAGAGGGTCTTGCGCAGCTGATCTGCCAGCCCGGAGTGACGCACCTGATATTCGGTCAACTCCCCCGGCGTCAGCGCCTTCGCGAGATCCTGCTGCTGACGCATCTCCAAGTCTCGCAGGAATGCTGCGCGCGTTTCTTTGGGTTCGTTGGAAGTCTTCAACTGCTCGACGAGTTGCCGCACTTCCAGCTTCGAGCGCTTCCCCCATTCCTCGACCCACGATCGCTTGCCCGGCTCCAGGAACACGAGTCCGTCGTCGCGGCGCGAAGACGCGTTCCAGTCGTACTTGCTCATCTCGGTTCTAAAATTCACGCCAAGGAGTTTCTGGATCAAAGCAGCTCGCTCGCTTTCCAGCTCAAGGCGGATTTGGCCGGTGATCGGATCCTTTCCGTTCCCCTTCAGGCTCGGCCTCCAATACTTCCACGATTGCGGCGGGGGCTGAGACTCCCGCCAGCGCTCGGCGTAAAGCTTGTTGATATCCGCGATGATGATGTCGCGAATGGTTTCTTCCGGGCAGGCGACACTGCGAAGATTCTCGATGTACTCCAAATAATCCGTCGATTCGAGACCCGCCCAATCGAGACGAACGACATTCGTCGAATTCACGATTTTCACAGGGCCGGTAACCCTCTTCGTCACCGTGTTGGTCACGACTTCAACCCCGCCGCCTCTGGAATCGACGGACGGCGACCCGCCAACCCGAAGGATCAACAACGCCGTCAACGCCACGTTGGCGACAACCGACAGGATGAGGAGATTCTTTTTCACAATTTCACTTGAAAGCGGAAAAGTCCGCGGGCGGGTATTTGTAGCCATGCGCGGAACGCGCCGCAATTCAGATCGACCATCTCATTTTTCTGGAAATTGAGATGCGCCCAACAGCAGCCTGCCCTTCAAGCCCTCTTACCAACAAAGCGAATCAGCGCCCAGCAAGCCACGCCTCCTCCGATCAGCAGCAGGAAAGGATTCACGCCCGCTCCAGCGGGGGCATAACCCAACACCACCGCGACTCCGCCGGCAATCAGCGCGTAGGGCAACTGCGTGCGGACGTGCTCGATCGCGTCGCAGCCGCTGGCGAAGGCGGAGACGATGGTCGTGTCGCTGATCGGCGAACAATGATCGCCAAACACCGCGCCCGCTAGTACGGCGCCAATCGTTGCGATCACGATCGACCCCGGCTCGCCTCCCGCTTCCAGCCCGGTCAACCGGCAGGCCAGATCGATGCAGATCGGCATCATGATGCCCATCGTCCCCCAGGACGTTCCGACGCTGAACGACATGACCGCCGCCAGCAGAAAGACGACCGCCGGAAGCAGCGCCGTTGGAAAACTCCCGTTCATGACCTGGGCCAGCCAGTTCGCGGCTTCCAATTCCCGGACCACGCTGCTGAGCGTGAAGGCAAACACAAGAATCAGGACCGGCAGAAACATGCTTTTCATGCCCTCGAAGAAAACCGTCGTCGGACTCTCCGTAATTTTCGGTCGGGCAAAAAACCGGATCAACAGCATCGCCGTCAGCGAAGCGAACGCGGTCGCGACGACGAAGACGATGTCTGCGTCGGCTTTGCCAAATGCCTGGATAACCCTCTGTAAACCCTCGCTCTGATCGCCCGCCGTCTTCAGCTTATTCACGCCATCGAAATAGAGGCCGCCGAACACCGAGAAGACGAGCAACCCCAAGGGAATCAGCGTCAGCCCAATCTTCCGGCCCGAGTCTTCCCCGCTTGAACCGGCGTCCGCTGCATCCGTCGACTCCAGTTGCGGCGGCGCCTTCCTCTCCGCGCGCAACATCGGGCCGATGTCCCGCCCGAGCCAGATGGTCAAAAACACAATCAACAGCAGGAAGTAATTGTAGAAACGATACGGCAGCGTCTGGATCAGAATCTGATAGGACGACAGACCTGCAAAGGCCTCCGCGTCGCCAAGATGGTTCTCCCCGTAATCGGCCAGGCCCGTCTGGATCAGCGTCAGTTCGAACGCGATCCAGGTTGAGATCAGCGCAAAGGCGGCGATTGGCGACGCGGTGGAATCGACGATAAATGCGAGCTTCTCCCGCGACACTCCCGCGCGATCTGTGACCGGGCGCATGGTCTTGCCCACCAGCATGCAATTCGCGAGTCCGTCAAAGAACACCACCCAGCCCATCGCAAAGACGCCCATGCCGGCGCGGCGCTTCGAATCGCCTTTACCCAAAGCCCAGGCGGCCATCGCCTGCATGCCGCCACTGCGATTCAGCAGCTCCACGAAGCCGCCCATCATCAGCGAGAACAACAGCGCGCAGACATTCCAGCGATTGGTCAGCGGCGGGATCATGTGATTCGCAAACAAATCAATGAACGCGGAAAACACATCGCCGCGAGCGAGCAGGATGGTTCCCGCCAACGCGCCCAGAAACAGGGATGAATAAATCTCGCGGGTGATGAACGCGAGCCCCACCGCGATGACGCTGGGCCAGATCGCCGCCGGCGAAGCCTTCACCTCATCGAGAAACAAAAAGGCGAAAGTAAATAGAAGTAGAGCCCAAACGGCGATGGTGCGATTGCGAGACATCGATTGAATCCGCATTCAACGCGTCACCGACCCGGGTGGCAAGATTTGTCGGAAGCCGCAACGACAATGTAGAACGGGATTCATCCCGTTTATTCAGGCGCAAGAAACGGAATGAATTCCGTTCTACCGTGCGCGATCCCTACTTCCGCCGCCAGACGCTGGCCTGGGCGACGCTCCATTGAAATTTCCGCTCGTGCTCGCGAATCAGGAAGGGCAGGTCCTTGCTCGTTTGAAAAACAAAGTCGGCTCCGAGAATCTGCTTCAACGAATCCAGCGTGCGCACGGGAGCGCTATCGCGCTCGAAGCCGCCGAGCCAGTTCTCCTTCGGCGTGTATTCCTCCATCCAGGTGCAGGGCGTCATGAGGAGCAGTTGCCCGCCCGGATTCAGCAGGCCCGGCAGACGCTCCAGGCATTTCATCGGCTCGGTCAGGCGGCAAAGCAGATTCGCCGCGAGCAGGACATCGAATTGCCCCAGATGATCGCGCAGATCCATCGCGTCGCCCTGTTCGAAACTTACGCGCGAACGGTCGATCGCGGGATCGATCTCAACTGACGCGGTCTGGCGAAGCTCGCCTTCGACCGCGTAGGAATAGTCGGCGCAACCTTGCGTCTGAAGATCCACGGCGGCGTCGATGAAGGGCTGTGAGAAATCGATCCCGATGATCTCGCCGCAATGCCGCGCCAGCTCAAAGGTCGACCGCCCCACCGCGCAACCCAGATCCAGCGCGCGCGCATTCTCCGGGAGCGCCTCGACGTCCAGGCATTCAGAAACACAGCGCGCCGGATACTCCAGCGCGTCGGTCGGCCCGAAAGCGTGCGGCAGCAAATCCTCGGCCCGGCCGTAGTGAAAAAGCAGGTATTCGGAAACCGCGCGGTCGGTGTCGTAGAAGTTCATTGGACGGGCATGGAATTCTTAACCACTAATGAACACGAATAGACACGAATCCCGAGGAGCCGACGGAATCCCAACTGACAATCGTCGCCGCGGATGTTCGATGAAACCGATCAACCCAGGTCAGGATTTCTGCAAAGGATTCGTGTTCGTTCGTGTCCATTCGTGGTTGCTCCGGCTTACGCCTCCAACGCCTTGACGAGGTAATCGGTGATCTGAAAATTCTCGTGGATCACGATGGTCTCCCCGTTCTTGACCATGCGCACCTGCGGGATGTTGATCTCGGGAGTCTTGGTCGGGGAGAACAGGATATCATCGTGCGTCGCGTTCATTTTCTCGGCGAACAGATCGGGCGTCAAATGGCCCCCCAGATGATCGCTGCGACCCGTGGCGACATGGATCGTGCCGCGAATCTTCTCGTCCTGAATGTCGCGCCCCGACACCGGCAATTCCTGCGTGCCAAATCCCAACTCGCCCAACTCGCCCGTGACCGGATCGCTCTTCAACTTGTGATTGTGCGCGTCGATCACTTCCTGATCGCCCTTGAGCAAGGTGGCGTTTTGAATGCGCATCCCCGAGACGTTCATGATCCCGAGCGTGCCGTCTTCGTAGCGCATCGGGAACTGCCCCTCGGCGCCGGTCGGCACGAAGTACACCTCGCCAGCCGGCAGGTTCGCGACGTCCGGCTTCTCGCCTCGACAGAGACCGTGGCTTTTCTGTGCATCCTGCTTGTCACATACAATCTTGAGCGTGTAGGTCGAGCCTTCCACCGCATAGTCGATCTCGAATTCATCGGACTTCGTCAAGGCAAGGCGAAGCTTCTCCGCCTCGGCGCTGACCTCGTTGTAGTCGACGGCGAGTCCGCTGCTAAGGATGACCTCGTTGAGCCCATGCAATGTGGCGCCGCGAAATCCAAATTTCTTGGCGTGGGCGGTAAGCGGAGCCGTCGCGGAAAAGGTGGAGATGCAGAGAATGATGCCGTAGTTAGGGTAAATGTCCTTTTCCAGGCTGAGTTGCTTGCCCTCGAGGTCGAACGCCTCGTCCTCCATGTCCAGATTGCTGCCGCCGGTCAGAGGGTAGGCGAACAGGTCGCCGCCCGTCATGCCCAGCGCCTCCAAGCCGCCATTCTTAAACCCCTGATAGAACGTGTCGTGGGCATGGCGTTGAATCGTCAGGCTCTCGTCCTGCAGGAATCCGAAATCCTTCACGTCGGCGGGATTCTCAAGATCGATCAGGATGCAAAGGCGTTTGCCCTCCGTGGGTTCAAACACGGTGGACATCAGGCGTTTCAGGTCAAATGGCGGAAATGATTTCATATCGAGTCTCTAATGATTGGCGATTCGGTGGCAGACGTTAACGAACTGTTTCGAGAAATCAACCGGGCAATGGCGTTTTGTGCCGTCGTCGGCCAAAGACTCGGCGCAAACTCTGATGGGATTCACCACAGCGCCTGATATTCCGGAGGATTCGCGCGCCGCGGTTTTTCGAATGCTTAAAAATGGGATACCGAGGACGGCGTCCCTCTCATCATGGCGGGAGACGGACGCCGTCCTCAGTGTCCCAAGCCAGGAAACATCGTCGCCTCCGTTTGCCATTCCGTTTTTCGCCGATTCTGGACAAGGGCGAAGCCTTTGCTACAGTGCCGCCGTGGCTGACACGGCAACTCCAGAGGTTCTCCCCACGCCCGGCATCGACGCCGAAACGGGCGAGGAGACGGAATTGGATCCCGGCTACCTGGTGATCTGCTGGGACGATCCCGTCAATCTGATGGAGTACGTCACCCACGTCTTCCAGACCGTGTTCGGCTGGTCGCGAGCCCGGGCCGAACGCCAGATGCTGCAGGTGCACAAGCAGGGCAAGAGCGTGCTGACCCGCGAGACCAAGGAGAAGGCCGAGCATTACGTGCATCAGCTCCAGAAATACAGCCTGCATGCGACCATGGAGCGCGACGCCTCGTGAAGTTTCTCAAGGCCACGAAGGACAATCTCTTTTTCCACATCCACCCCGAGGGCAGGGCCGCGCTGCGCATGCTCGTCGGCCATTACCCCGTCATGGATGCGTCCCACTTCGAACTGAGCAAGTTCTCCGATCCGGACGAGATCGAGGAGGATCGGGAGTTTCTGCAACAGTCGTTGACCGAGGAACAGCAAATAAATCGGAAACAGGTGCGCGCTATCATCGCCGACACGGAGCGGTTTCATGAGACGGAAGGCGGATTCGTCCTGCGCCTGTCGCTCGCCGATGTCGAACTGCTCCTACAGGCGCTCAACGACGTGCGCATCGGCTTCTGGATTCGTCTCGGATCGCCCGACGACGGCACGGAGATGGAGCTGAGAAGCGATCCAGAATCCGCGCCCCTGCTTGCGACCATGCAAGTCTGCGGCTTCTTCCAGGGCGCGCTGCTCGACGGGCTGCGCCGACAAAAAAACCCTTCGCCGTTGGACGACGAAGGGTTGGATCCGGAGATCTGGAATTAATTGATCAGTTGTCCTTGGCTCCCTGATCGATCCAGGCGACGAGGTCGGCGAGCTGCGCGGCGGTCAGCTTCGGGTATTTCTCCCGCTTGCCCGTCGGCGGCATTTCAAGATCCTCCACTAGGTCCAGGCAATAGTGGACCATCGGGCTCTTCTTGGCGTTGCCGGGAATGATGGCCGCTTCATCGCTGCTGCCGCCCTTGATGATGTTGGCGACGCTGTCCATCACGTACTTGCTCTTGGGACGGTCGCCGCTGTGGCACTTGACGCAGGACTTGTCGAAGACCGGCTTGATGTCTTTTTTGAAACTGACGCGTTTCTTGGAAGCGGCTGGAACTTTGCTGGCGTCGCCTAGTTCGGCGAACGCGCTGCCGGCCACAAACCCGAAGGCGATCGTTGCAATAAGTAGTTTGAACTTCATATCAGGATATTAGGAATGGATTTAATCGGTTGAGAATTGGCTTTCAGTTAATCAATGACGAGCGAGTCGTCAAAAAAATTCAGAGGCATTAGACCTGCTTGCACTTGGTCCATCGACCCGTTTTGCCAGACTTAAGCACGGCATCGCAAACGTACTGCGTTTCTAGGCCGTCGCGGAAGTCCGGACGAATCGCCCGTGTCTTGCGCGAGGAGAGGCCCTCAACGAAGTCCGCGACCTGATGGACGAAGGTGTGTTCGTAGCCGATCTGAAGGCCCGGAACCCACCAGTTGCCCATGTAGGGGTGGTCGGTGTCGGTGACGTGGATCGACCGCCAACCGCGGGTCATCCCACCATCCGCATGATCGAAATATTCCAATCGGCCGAGGTCGTGAAGATCCCACTTGATTGAGGCGTTAGCGCCGTTGATCTCGAAGGTGTTCAACGCCTTGTGGCCGCGCGCATAGCGAGTCGATTCGAACGTCGCCAGCGAACCATTCTTGAACCGCGCGAGAAACGCGCAGGCGTCATCGATGGTGACCGCCTGCGTCTTGCCGGTCAGGTTGTGCTTGCGCTCCTTGATGAAGGTCTCGGTCATGGCCGTGACGTCATCCATCGGGCCATTGAGCCAGAGGGCGGTGTCGATGCAGTGAGCCAAGAGATCGCCGGTCACGCCGGAGCCGGCGACGGCGGCATCCAGACGCCAGAGGCCTTCGCCGCCCTGTCCCAGATTCGCGTCGATCGTCCAGTCCTGCAGGAACTGCGCGCGATAGTGAAAAATTCGGCCCAGCTTGCCGCTTTCGATGATCTGCTTCGCGAGGGTGACAGCCGGCACACGACGGTAGTTGTACCAGACCATGTTGGGGACGCCGGCCTTCTCGACCGCCTTGACCATCTTCAAGCCCTCCGCTCCGTCCATCGAGAGCGGCTTTTCGCACATGACCATCTTGCCATTGGCGATCGCGGCCAGGGCCATCTCACAATGGGTGTTGTTGGGGCTGCCAATATCGATCAAGTCGATGTCGTCACGCTCGACCAGCTTGCGCCAGTCGGTCTCGTAGGACTCGTAGCCCCAATTGTCGGCGAACTCCTTAATGCGACCCTCATTGCGCGCGCAGCAGGCCTTCATTTCGATGTCGTACTTGAGATCGAAGAAATTGCCGACTTTGCGAAAAGCGTTTGAATGGGTACGGCCCATGAAGCCGTAGCCGATGAGTCCTACTCTGAGTTTTTTCTTGGCCATGATTATTCCTTAGTATGTCTAAAATAGATTTTCTCGATTGTCTTCAAATTCAACTGAGAGCGGCGATACGCTCGGAAATGGCCCGCAATTCATCGTCGAACCTTGCGTCATCCGGGGTATCCAGGGCGTTCAAGAGCGCGTCCGCGATTTCAGGCGAGTTCTCCGCGCCATTTTCAGAACGTGCGCGTCGTTCCCGAAATTCGTTCAACAGTTTCACCAGCGTCGTGTCAGCCTGTTGGACCGTGTTTCGCTGCTCGTTGATTTGGGAGACAGCGTCGTCAACCGCATCCTGGCCGGCCTTGGCGCCCGCGTCTTCGAATGTGTCGCGCACGTAATCTTGAAGGCTTCTTGAGTGAATGAGGATGTGATCGAAAAGTTCGTCGATTAACTGGCCCTCGCCGGTAAACGTCGCCCGCGCCCGACGTTTGACATCGTCTTCCACGGTCTTCTTGAGCGTCGGCAATCCGTAAATCGCCTTCATGCGGCCAATCGTCCTGCAGTGCTTGAAACGGTCGTTCAACGCGTCGGCGATCGATTTGACATTCTGCTCCAAAACTTTGTCCATTTCGCGAATTCCGAAGCTACTGTGAATCCACGTTTCCGGTTCTCCTTCTCATTCGCCCTTACGCGCTCCAGCCATGCTTGTCGCGCACTTTGATCATGGCGTCGAGGATCGTGTTCCAGGTGTTGGGCGTCTCCAGCACCTTGTTGGAGAACATGCAGCCATCCCAACAAATGTGGCGGATGCCGCGGGCGCGCGCGTCTTGCAGCCAGTAACCGGCGCATTTGACGATGTCCAACTTCCCGTTTTTGTCGTCGGCGCGACAATGCTTGCCGGTCTTGTCGTGCGAACCGGCGCCGTGGACTTTGCCGTCGTTCTGCGCCACATGGAAATCAATGGTCCACGGACGCAGCTTATCGGTCATTTCTTTGTAGGCCTTATAAAATTCCCGCGGCGTGTGATTTTTCTTCAGCAACCGATGTTCGGGGGCATTGTAGCCAAGGAGATAAAGGTAGGTGTGCGCCATGTCCGCCTGAAAACCCAGCGACTCGGGCATGTCGACTTCCTCGAGCAGATCGAGCATGTCTTTCCAGGAGTGCATGCCGGCCCAACAAATTTCGCCCTCGGCCGCAAGACGCTGGCCGTGACCGGCCGCGATCTTGGCGGCTTCGCGAAAGGTTTTGGCGATTGCGGTCGTGTTGCCTTGCGGGTCCTTGCGCCATTCGCTGACGCCGAATTCCGCGGAGTCGATCCGGATAACGCCGTACTCCCGAGACTTGTTGTGGTCCTCAAAAATGTTGGCGATCTTGCACGCCATCCTGACCGCCTTGAGAAACTTCGCGCGAGTCCGGCCGTCTTTCATGGCCGAGTCGCCCACGGTGCCGGGCCAAATTGGCGCGACCAGCGAGCCGATCTTGAATCCCTTGCCCTGAATGAGATCGGCGGTCTTCTGCAGCTTGGTCTTACTCGCCTTGGGATCGGTGTGCGGCAGAAACAGAAAGTAATCGATGCCGTCAAATTTCTGCCCGTTGACCTCCGCGGCGGCGGTGAGATCGAGCATACGCTCCAGGCTGATGGGCGGCTCCTGGCCTTTTTCATTGCCTTTGCCGACCAGGCCGGGCCACATCGCGTTGTGAAGTTTGGGGCGTGAATCATTCATAACTGTTCCGTCGTCTTGCTTAATTCTCAGGTGTCGTAAGGCGCAAAAAATAAGGGTCTACCCCGTGATTTGGAAGGCTTTTCTTTGTTTGTGGTGATGGAGGGCAAGGCGGATTAACGGGTTGCGGGCTTTTCGAATGGATTCACAAGTTTGACTCCGGCGGGCACGAAATCCTTTGTGTTGCGCGTCACGACGGCCAACCCATGACGCAGCGCCGACGCCGCAATCAGACTATCCTTGATCGGGATTGGGTTCCCCTCCCTTTTGAGCCGCGCCAACAACTGCGCCCAGACAGAAGCCGTCGTTGCGTCGAAGTCCAGGACTCGGAGGCTTCGAATCTGAGCCGAAAACCAATCTTGTAGCCGCCGTCGTTCACGTCCCTCGCCGCGAATGAGTATTCCATATTCCAATTCTCCCAGAATGATCGGCGTTAGCGCTAATTCCGCCTCGTTCTTTCGCAGCCACTTAACGACTTGAGGCGACGGGGACGGCCGCGTTGCTTCGCTCAAGACATTGGCGTCGACGAGATATTTCACAGTGTATCCGTCAACTCCGAAGGAATGGGCTCGAAGTAATCCTTCACCGGACAATCCAGAAGCCAATCGACGAGCCCCGAATTGGGGGCTTCCTCGATTCGCCGAAACAGGTACTCGCCACGCCCCACACGCTCGATCTCAAACTTGTCTCCGGGATGAATCGCATCCGTATCCCTCAGATCCTTCGGCAGGATCACCTGCCCTTTTGTGGAAACCGCTGTTTTCATAAAGGTAAGATGCGGTCTTACTAATTTAAGGTCAAGATGAAGGACGATTATTCCCCCGGCGTTAATTGACGCGTTTTCCAACGCTTACCACGTACTGTCTCGTCTGTCGCGATTCCATCGTATTCGCACGAATTGAAAAATCGCCGGGCGAAATTGATCTTTTCGGGGAATTACCGCATGACTTCGGCGAGCGCGAATCGACTCCCCAATGAAAGCCCACTCTCCGCCCAATTCCGAAATCATTGGAAAACTTTGCCTCAAGTGCGGGCTCTGCTGTGACGGGTCGCTGTTCCGGGATGTTGAGCTTCACCCCGGCGATGACGCCGACCGTCTCAAGGAACACGGTCTGCGCCTGAGGAAAATATCGACGCCTGACGCGGACGCGACGCCTCGTTATCGCTTTCCCCAGCCTTGCCGAGCGTTGGGCGCGGATTGTCGCTGTTCGGTCTACAAGGATCGGCCGGGGCACTGTCGCGCCTTCGAATGCCTGCTTTTCGGAGATGTCGCCGCCGGCCGGTTAAAACTCCCGTCCGCTCAGCGAATTGTCAGCAAGGCGAGAAACCTGACGGAAACCGTACGCAGCCTGCTGGATGCCCTGGGTGAAACCGACGCCGACGCCCCGTTGGCTGCCCGAATGAGACGTGTTTCCCGCGACATCCTTTCCGGTGAGCGGAGCCCGGACGATTTTGCGCGATTCGGAGATCTTACCATCGTCTATTCCCAACTGACCGATCTGCTGGCGCGGCGCTTCTACCGTCCCGGCTGAGCGGGGCAAACCCTCGACCGGCCGGGCTCAGCTCGTGCTGTCCCGCAATTCGCGATCGAGAATTGCGATCACCGTCTTCAAAGCCGCCATCGCCGCCGGGCTTGGCTCATTTTTCAGACCCGCTTCCTCAAAAAATGCGCGACATGACTCCAGATAATACAAGACCGACGACATTGCCGCCGCCGGCTGCGGGCTCTGCTTTACATAAGCCAGGATTTCATCAAATCCGCCGCGCTTCGCGGCAGCCGCAAACTTCTCCAGCTCGGCGCTGAAGATTTTGCCCACATCCTCCTTTTTCCAAATCGGAGAACGGCAACCGTGCGGCACGAAAATGAACCAGAGGTTCGTCAAGGACGGCATCAATACCCCCCACTCATCGTCGTTCAGGAACTTCCCAATCAAACTGTCCAAATCTGCGAATACCGTGGAACCGCTGGCCTCGATGGCCGACTCAACCGCGGCCACCGAATGGAATTCCGGGATATGATTCAAACGTTCTTCAATTTCAACCGGCGTGAGGGGCCTTTCCGGCAGTCTCGGCGCCGAGGGAAGATAGGACGCGTCGATCAAATCATCGTCGTCGTCCTCATCGTCGTCGTCAAAACACTCCCCCGTCGAAGCGCGCGGCGGAGGCGGAGCAAATCGGATTTCATTCAGCCCCAGCTCCTCCAACATCCAATCGATGTCGCGCGATTCGCCCGTTCTGAGATTTTCCTCATCGATGCTCAAGATTCGCGATTTCATCATCCAAATCAGTTTGGGGCGCAGCAGAGGGTCTCTGGCGGCTTCGCGGGGAGAGACCCCATCCAGCATTGGAACGCTCTCGTTCAGAAATGCCTCTTCCTGCCGACGGATAGCCTCCTCAACCGAGTTTCCCGCCTCGGAATGAGGAATGCGGGTGGTCGAAAACAGTATCTTGCGCGGCTGCTCCAACAGTCGCGGAGGAACCAAATTTGGGTCGAATTCCGGATCCTTCAGTCGCATTTGCGCAGCCAGATCTTCGCGACATTCGGACACAAAGCGGACCCTCCCTTCCATTCTCGCCTCGAAACGCTCACGCAATTCTTCCAGACGGGCCTTGCCCATGGCCTCCAATCTCCATTCGTCCGCGCCCAAGAGCGCCCGTCCCAGCGAGGTCTCCCCGGAAACCGCGTTCGGCGTTTCGCCGGGCGCCTCAAACCATGCCCGAGCTTCGAGAATTCCTTCCCGGACGTCCGCATCCGACAAATCGGCCCGATCAACGCAGGCCTCCTCGTCCAAAACCTTCACACATTCGGCGAAGGGCGCTTCGAGATGGTAGACCGCCTTGCCCAGCTGGGCGTCCATTCCCTCAAACATCTGCTTCCGGCGCGCCAGCCCCGTCGCCACCAGCGCCTCTTTGAGTTTCTCAAAATTCAGGCCAAGCCAGCTTCTCAATTCGGGCCCTTCGGTCGCGCCCCCCAGATGGCCGACCACCTCAAGCAGAGCCTCGATTTGCTCGCATTCCTCAAAATCAGGCAGGCTCAGCATGCCGCCGCTCGCGCGCACAAAATGTGGAGCCTCATAGATCCACCCCACTGCCGTTTGAAACCGGCAGGCCCGGCTGGCGAATGAGCGATCGAAAACAACGATCGGCTCTCCCTCTGAATCCAACAAATCGACGACTTCAGACCGAAGATCGTCCAACACACAACGCACTTCGAGCAGCGCCATTTTCGAGCCCAATCGCCTTCGAAAAAGAACGACCTCATCGTTTTTCAGACCCGGAAAACCTTCGTCCCGCCAACGCTCCGCGACCGAAGCGCCACCGTCGATTCGTTCCGCAAACAACCATCTCTCGAAGATCGGAAGCCCTTCGCCGATGTCTCCCTTCCTCATGCCGCGTTCAAACGCCTTTTTGGCGGACTTGCCAACCGCCTCATCCGAAAACAGGCGCACGAACGCCTTCGTGTTCAAGCCCTCCTCAAGTTCGAGAAACTGATCGTAGTTTTCGGGAGCGAAGGGACTGTGCGGACAATCCGCCGGACAGGCGTAGCGACTTTGACGATTTTGGCCGCATTCGGCCGAGGAGATCTCCCGACCAGCGGCCGGGCAATCGCGACGTTTTGAATTCTTTGCCATTTCGGCCGGAACCATGATGGCCGCGCGTCACTCCGACAAACGCAAAACCGAATTACCCCCAAATAATCTCAACCATGCTCGCGACAATTCGATTTCCGCCTACACCTCGCTCAATTCGCCGTCGCGCAGCTTCAGCTTGCGTTCGGCCTTGGCGCCGATGTCGGGATTGTGGGTGATCAGGATGATTGTCAGCCCGTCGTCATTCAGCTCCTCGAACAGCTTCATGATATTCGTGCCGACCTGTGAATCGAGATTCCCGGTCGGCTCGTCGGCGAGAATGATATCCGGCTCCTTGACCATCGCCCGGGCGATCGCGACACGCTGTTGCTCCCCGCCCGAAAGCTGCCCCGGCCGATGCCCGACCCGCTCTCCCAGCCCGACCCGCTCCAGCGCGCGCTTCGAACGCGCTTTGGCGTTGGGCTCGCCCGCATACATCAACGGCAAGGAAACATTCTCCAACGCCGTTTCGCGAAGCAGGAGATTGAAGGATTGAAAGACAAACCCGATGCGCTTGTTGCGAGTCAGCGCGAGCTCGCGATCCGAGTATTGGCGCACGTCGTCGCCATCGAATAGATACCGCCCCTCGGTCGGATGATCGAGACACCCCAGAATGTGCAGCAGCGTGGATTTGCCCGAGCCCGACGGCCCCATGATGCTCACAAACTCACCGCGATTGACGCGCAGATTCACATCGCGCAAGGCGTGAACGTGCAGCGTCCCATCACGATAAATCTTATTGATGCCATCGAGATGAACGAGCGGCGAATTTTGTTCGTTTGATTCCATGTTCAAATTTTCCGAGGCAAAGATTCCAGGCTCCGAGATCCAAGGTCTGATCCCGGCGCAGCCCTTTCGCGCGAACCCAGGCCGAATGCGCTCATTCTCACCGATCTGTTCCGTTCGGGGGGATGCGCCACCGAAGTAAGGTCGACAAAAGCGGCTGTCCTCTGCCGCTTTCAAAAACAGTCGCTGGCCAACCATTCCTCAATTGGAGTTTCTTCATCATGCCGTTCTTAAAACCTGCACTGGATCCAATGACGCCGCGCGAAAGGCTGGCACGATCGTGGCCAACGCGCCAATCCCGATTCCCAGCCCGAGAGCCAAAGCCATCTCGCCCGGCAGAAAGGTTGGCGGCCAGGAAAGGTAGCGCGCCTCCAACAGGCCTCCGGTAAGCTTTGCCAGGCCAATCGCCAACAATCCCGCAGCCCCGCTGAGTAGTAGATTTTCCAGCAACAACTGGCCGACGACCTGCAGTCGCCGCGCGCCCTCGGTCCTACGAATCGCCAGCTCCCGATATCGCTCGCGGATCGCCACCAGCGAGATCGTCAAGATCATCACGCCGGTCACCAGCAGGATGATGATCCACAAGATGCTCGCGATCTGCGTCGTGAAATCGGCGCCTTTCATCACATTGTCGACCCACTGACTGCGAGCCCACGCGATGGTCGAAAGCCCGCGACGCTTCCCCTCCTGGCGAAGCGCTTTGGCAATTCCCGACGGGTCGCCATCGGGCGGCGCTTTTATGACCGCCCCGTGAATGGCGTCGTGCGCATCATAGAAATCGCCCGCGACATACATGCTCTTGAATTCCAGCGCGCGGTTCATGGTGGAGCGGGCCGCCCCCGCGAAATCCATTTCATCAAATTTCTTCCGGATCTCGAACGGGTCCTTCAACACGCCGACAACTTTAAACACCCAGGTCCCTCCGCCGACCTCGACGAACAATTCCTTTCCGTTCGCGTTGCCCTCGGGAAAGAAACGTCTCGCGACCCATTCGTCCAACACGCAAGCGCCGGCCTCGCGCTCATTGAAAAAGCGGCCTTCAAGCATCTCCAACGGGGCGATCTCTCCCCACTCGCTGGTTGTCGCCAGCATCAGGAATTCCTCGGACCGCTCATTCTCCAGATTCACCCCCACGGCAAGCTCCGCGCGAAAGGGCGCGATACGATCGCTGCCCGCTGTCTCGCGCATCCATTCGACATCTTCCATTGCCAGCGGTTCGAGCAGCAGATTCTCCAAATTCGGAACCATCTGCACGTTCACGACATCGAGGCCCACGCGTTTCAGGTCCCGGTAAACCTGCGCGTTCACGCCGGACAGGACCGCCATGATCGTCATGGTCCCAGCCAGCGCCACCGTCAGCGCGACCAGTAGTAAAAGCGTCTGCAAGGGGCGCCGCGTCAATCCGCGCCCCGCAAAAATCAGCATGTTCCGCAGCCCGTTCATTTTTTTCTAACCACGGAGTTTTTGACCACGGATTGCACGGATAACACAGATAATTTAAATACAGCCTGCGGCGCGACCGAAGCTGTTTGTGGCTCTCGGAACTCCCGCAAACTTTCGCACTCCCCGCCTTTAGCTGTCTTCATATCCGGTTCCATCCGTGTAATCCGTGGTGAAAAAGATCCGCGGTTCATTCGTATCTGAGGATCTCCACGGGATCGACCCGCACGGCGCGCCAGGCCGGGAGTAAACCGCCAATCAGCCCGATCGATGTCACGATCGCCACGATCACCGCCGACTCGACCGGCGGGAAGATCCAGTCGACTGTCCCGAGCGGCTCCAACCAGACGCGAAGCGCCGCCAGACCCAGCCCCAGTGGCACACCCAGGATTCCGCCGATCGTGCAGATCGTCCCCGTCTCGACGACAAATTGCATCCCGATATGCCAGCGCCGCGCGCCCTCCACACGGCGAATCGCGATCTCCCGCTGTCGCTCGACCACCGACAACACCATCAGCGCGCACACAATGCAGGCGCCGACCATCACCGAGAGCAGGAACACCACCCGATTCAGCTCCACCAGCGTATCCAGTGTCTGGCCATAAAGAAAAGGCAGCGCAGCATTGGTGTAAATCACCGGTTGAAACCCCGCCTCGATCAGGTCGCGTCGCAGACGGTCGCGCAGTTCCAACACGCGTTTGGGATCCGCGCGCATTTCAATGACGAACGGCTTCATCTCCGAAAACACGGTGTGGGGCACAATCAAGTTTTGCCCGGTGCGAAGCTCCTTTACCTGCCCGTCATTCACCACGCCGATGTTGCGTTTCATCTCTTGGATAAACCGGCTCATCGGATGCCCCGATTCGTAGCCAAACTCATCCATCGACTCGGACTTCACGTCCAGCGGCGCGACCACGCCGATGATTTCCAACGTCAATCCCTCGCCAACCGGCAGTCGCTGGCCGACGGGGTTGCCGGTCGGCAAATACTCACGATCGACCGAATGTTCGAGCACACAAACGCGAGCGCCACTGCGCAGCTCCTCCTTCGTAAAAAAGCGTCCTTCGTTCAGCGCCATTCCGCGGCTTTCGAGCGCGTCGGAGTCCGTTACGAGAATCGGCGGAAGATTCGAATTCCCGAGGTGATACACGCCCATCCCGGAGACCGTTCGCGCGTCCTCCGCATACTGTTTTCGAAGCCACTCGACATCCTTCCACTCAAAGGTCCGCTCATCCTCGATCCGCTCGAGCGCGATCAGGATGCGATCCGTGCCTTGAATGGAAGCCTCTTCCTCGGCCTTCTGCAAACTGCCATGGATGACCGCCGCCGGAAACACGCCCAACGCCGTCCCCCAGATTACTCCCTGCAACACCAGCAGGGTCCGGATCGGATGCAGCGCGAGATGCCGAAGCGCGTTTAAAACCAGCCGTCCAATCATACTCGCCTATTTCGCGTGCTCCTTTTCCAGATGCAGCCGCAGCAATTCCTTGCCGTAGTCGTTGCCATTGGGCGTGCGCACCACCGAATGAATGTGATCGCGATTCGGAGGGCCGCCACGATTCAGGGCGATGCCCCGCTGATGATCGAATTCGATGATGATCACAGGGCTGTGAATCCGGAAAAAATAAACACTGGCCGAAGTCGTGCCACCAACCCACGCAAAGTGCGTTCTATCGAGATGCCGTTCAACTTCCGACATCCTGACTTTCGCCTGATCCGCCCGTGTGTTTCCGACATAGAGCGCAATTAACTCCATGAGAGTTTCGCGCTGGCTTGAGGTCATTTCCGAGGCCTTCAAGCCGGCATAAGGAATTAGGACATTGTCGTGAAAGGCTTCCATCGAGCCGTTATTGCCGGGCTTCTCTTTTTGCACGATCGCCTTCGCCTGTTGCTTCGCGTCGAGAACGTTGATCATCTCCAGCCCTTTGGCCTGCTCGGCCTGCAGGATGATCGTGCCCTTGAATTTCCCGGACTTGGCCGCGACCGGCTCTGAGCCCACGAACAGGGGCGTCATCACGACCTGATCGCCGAGCACGAAGTAGTTGATCACGACGTGATGGCCATCGAGCTGCCAGCCCCAGGGTTCAGTGGTCGAGGGATCGCCCATGATCGTGATCCAGTAAAGCCACTCCGTGTACTCATCATGGCGGCCGGTCAATTCGCCGAGCGTTCCATTGAGCTTCATGATGTCCTGTGTCAGCTTCAGCCCCTTTGCGCTCAGCCCGGCCCCGACGAGACCGAAGGCCAGCTTGCGCTGCTTCGCCGTCATTTCGTTAAAACCCATTCCCTGCCGCGGGTAGCTGTGCTGGTTGGCCCACTTGCGCCACTCGTCGTCGCCCACCGGAAACATCGTCTTCGTCGCGTGCTCGTCCGACAGCCCATTCAGGAACGCCTTCGCCGCCTCGACTAACGGCGCGGTCGAGACACCGGTCGACTTGATTTCAAACAGGCCCCGCTGAACCTTTCCGTCCGTCGTCACGCCCTTGAACCCCTCGGCGAGAGCGCGTTGCTCCATCTGGACAAAACGATTGCCGCCGCCGCGCCGCTGAGCAAAGGAGGATTCAACGAAAAGAGAAAGCGCGAGGAGCGACAAACCGAACCGGAGGGAGGAGTTAATTTTCATAAGCAAAAGGAAACACGTGTCGAACGGCGGAATGGTTTCAGAAATCGCGTCCGCCGAAAAGCAATTGCGGGCCGCGTCACTTGGAGAATCGACGCAGGACCATTTGCGCGATGTCCTTCAAACCGCGACAGGAATGTCACCGCTCCTTGATTCGACGCCATCAGCGGCCAACCTTCGCCCGCGAACAGAGCGCCTCGCGACCGAATCTTCTTTTCATTGGCTGCGCGCTCCAGTGAAGTTCATTCCATGAACGGTCGACTCCTCACGAAATTGATTCTCGCCACGTGCTTCGCTTCCTTTCCCGGATTCGCGGGCAGCGGATTCTCACAAGCCGCCTCGCAGGCGGCAGGTCTGCCAGTCGATTCAAACGTGCGAGGTTCGGCGAACGTTCACTTACGCGGCGACCTGGGCCGACTGCGAAAAAAACTCGCGGGCGACGCCCCGGTGCATGTCGCGTTTCTCGGCGGTTCGATTACGCAGAACACCGGCGGCCACACCGCCATGGTTCCCGCCTGGCTGCGCACGCAATGGCCGAAGACGGACTTGCGATTCAACAACGTCGGCATGGGCTCCACCTGTTCCACCAGCGGCGCCTTTCGTCACCGCTCGCATGTTCTTGCAAAGGGACTGGATCTGCTGATTGTCGAATTCGCGGTAAACGACGACCAGGATGCCGCGCACGCCTATCGTGAATGCCTTCGCGGAATGGAGGGCATCATCCGACGAACCCGCACGCAAAACCCCGATGCGGGAATCATCATGGTTCACTTCGTCAATCCACCGATGTTGGCGAAAATCCAAAACGGAAAAACGCCGGTGTCGATCGCGGCGCACGAAGCCGTGGCCAAACACTACGGGGTCACATCCGTCAATGTTGCCGCCGAAGTGGCGGAGTCCATCAAGAAAGGCGTCTACACGTGGAAGGACTACGGCGGGACGCATCCGAAACGCTTCGGATACGAGATTGCCTCCGGGTTGATCACAGGCGCGCTCGATGTCCACCTAAAACCCTCGGGGCAAGCCATCTCCAAATCCAACGCCAATCTGCCTCTGCCGCTTGATACGGAATCCTACTTCGGCGGTGAATTCGTTTCGGTTAAACGCGCCCAAACGTCCCCTGGCTGGAAAATCGGCAAAGCAACGAAAGACCTGATGCCGATGGGCGGCGTCCGCTCTCAATACTTTGGCTATGACGCCTTGCGCGCGAACGCCGCCGGAGAATCGCTGACGCTGAAATTCAAAGGCCGGGCGCTCGGAGCCTTCATCCTCGCCGGCCCCGACGCGGGCATCGTCGAGACGCGCATCGATGGCGGCGAGTGGAAGCGGCACAACCTTTATCACCGCTTCAGCGGCGGTCTCAACTACCCCCGCAGCGTGATGTTTCACACGGACCTGAAACCCGCCGACCACCGGCTGGAATTGAGAATCTCGGGGGAGTCGGATAAACGCAGCAAGGGAAACGCCGCGACGATTCTATTTTTCGAAGTGAATGAATGAGCCGGCCGCCGCAAAGTCCCGCGACCGCGGCGATCCTCTTCGCTCCCTACGCGTCTTCCTTGATCAGCTTCTTAATCATCGCCTCGATAGCCTTGGCGCTGTCCGGGCCGCTGCCCACTTTCATCAGACGAATCTTGCCCTTGCGATCGATGATGACGACGTGGGGAATGCCGCTGACGTGATAATACTGGGAAAGTTTCCGATCCGGCTGAATCGCAAACGGGTGCTCCAGCTTGTGATGCTCGGCGAATTTCCCAAGCATTTCGTGGCGCTGTTCCGTGGTGAGTTTCTCCTTCGACCGTGACGCCCGCTTTTTCGCGTCGTCCCAGGTGTAGTTGTCCGGACGCGTCAGGCCAATGATGACAAGGCCGTCTTTGGAAAACTCCTCCCGCCATTCGCGGAGATGGGGAAATGTGGCGATGCACGGACCGCACCAGACCGCCCAGAAGTCCAACAGCACGACCTTGCCCTTCAGGTCGTCGTTCGAAAGCGGCGCCCCGTTGACCCACTCCTCAAGGTTGAGGGGCGCTGCGTCCTTGCCGATCATTGCATCGCGCTTCTGCGCCGTCTCAATCCCGGATTCCATTTTCGTGAGGTGAGCGACCGCGCGGGGTAAAAGATTTGCGGCCTTTTCATCTTTGGTTTTCACCGCGCGAAAGGTCTCCTTCATGTCGTTAATCAACCTCTGGGCGGCTTTGCGGTCGGATTTCACCAGGGCGTTGAATTGCTGGATGCAGGCTCTCATGTAGACATTGATCGCATCGGAATCCGCCGGCTCCTCTTGAATCTTTTTTGCCGCGTCGGCGATGGCGGCCTGGGCCTTCGAAGTGGCGGCGTCAGCGGCGAAGACGCCTTGCGCGGCGGTCAGCGCAAGAATGCAAAGAGCAGTGAAAATTCGTTTCATGGTTGGTTCTATAAAAGGGTTTCGGACAAGGGCTGAATTAAATTTATGGCAAACTAACAGCCCGCGAGGAGAGTTCAAGGAAAAGGACGCCGCCGCGCGCCGAGCCATTCCCCGCCCAGATCGACGTGTGAACGATGAAGCAACCACAGCCCGAAGCCCAATACGGAATCGGATACAGCGAATACTCGGCAAAGGTAAACAGACGGGTCGTCAACCAGAGCATCGGCAGCAGCGTCGTCGTGACCGCCGCGATCAAAAGAAGCACAACCTCAAGCCGCCCCTTCGGGGTCCTCGGCAATCTTCGATTTCAAACTGCGATTTCCATACGGCCAGTGGATCAAGATGAAGATAAGCAGGCTGACGAGAACGGCGGTCTTGGCATACCAGGGATTCATGAATTCGCCGGAATACTCGCGAGGCATTCCGGAAGGAAAAGCTCCAAAGAGATGCACACCCACCCGCGGCGCGAATTTCGAAGTTTGGGCATCCCTGATCGTGAGTCCCGAAGGGACATTTGAGAGTAGCCAGGCGTTTCAACGCCTGGACCGAACGGAGGCGCCAGAGTCCCGAAGGGACGGTCGCGACAATACTATCGGGAACGACGCTCAATCCGCCCAAGCGTGAAAATTCCCAATCGCCCCATATTCGAGAATGCGTATCGCATCGGAGGATTCAGCCGTCCCTTCGGGGCGTGATTTCCAACTTTGAACCCGGCGTTAAAACGCCGGGCTATTGTCAGTCGTCCCTACGGGACGGGATGGTTGGAAATGCTTCAAACCTCAACCGAGACCAAAACTTGCAAGCCAGGAACTCCCCCAACTCCTACTCGATCGTCTCAAGCTTCGCCGCGGCTTTTTCCCATTGCGGCGTGAGGCTTCCCAGGTTGCGGGTGACGTCGGCGAGTTCGCGATTGACCTGCACCGCCTTACCCGCGTTCTCATAGGTCTCGGGATTCTCCAGCTCTGTCGTCAGCTCCGCCTGTTTCGCCTCCAGCCGTTCAATGCGTTTCTCCAGATCGTACACGGCCTGCTGCGCGTCCTTGCGACCCTTGGAGCGTTTTTGACGCTCTTCGGCCTCACGACGTTTCTGCGCCTTGATCTCCTCGCGCGTGCGCTTCACCTGTTTCGCCGGGCCCTTTGCGCTGGCCTGTCCAGCCAGACCGACAGTCAGGCCAATACGAGCGGATTCGGCCGAGGTCTTTTCGAGGTAATACTGATAATCCCCCGCGTAGTGCGTGAGCTCCCCGGAGTTCACATGCACGACTTTGGTGCCGAGCTGGCGAATGAAATAAACGTCATGACTGATGAAAATCAGCGTGCCCGAGTATTGCCGCAGCGCCTCAATGATCGCCTCGATGCTGGCCATGTCGAGATGTGTTGTGGGCTCGTCCATGAGCAGGAGATTCGGCGGATCGAGGAGAATCTTCACCAGAGCCAGCCGGCTCTTCTCTCCGCCGCTAAGAACGCCAACCTGCTTAAAGACATCGTCGCCGGTAAACAGGAAACAACCGAGCAACGAGCGGACTGATTCCTCAGTGACGCGGCCCGCGGTGGACAGGGCTTCCGCCAAAACACTGTTGGTCAGGCTTAAGGTATCGGTGCGGTATTGTGAGAAATAGCCAACGCTGGTGTTGTGCCCCGGTTCGCGTTCGCCCGTTTGAAACTTCAACACACCCGCCAGAATCTTCAACAAGGTCGACTTGCCCGCGCCATTGGGCCCAACGAGCACGATCTTCTCACCGCGCTCGGCCTCGAAATCCATGCCCTCGTAAACCTTATTCGCGCCATAGGCTTGATGAATATCCGTCAACCGAATCGCGCGCAGGCCGCTGCGTTCTGGCTGGGGAAATCCAAAGCTGATCTTGCGATCATCGCGCGGCGGCGGCGCGAGCTTCTCCATGCGCTCAATCTGCTTGAGCTTGCTTTGCGCCTGCGCGGCCTTGGTGTTCTTCGCACGAAAGCGATTCACAAAGGCCATCAACGACTGGATCTCGCGCTGTTGATTGTCGTAGGCGGCGAGTTGTTGCTCGTCCTTGGCCTTGCGCTGAACCAGATAGGAATCGTAGTTGCCTCGATAACGCACCAGCCCGGCGTGACGAATCTCGACCGTGCTGCCGATCAGTTCATTAAGAAATTCGCGGTCATGCGAGATGAGCAGGATCGCGCCGTCGTAGCCTCGCAAATATTCCTGCAGCCAGATCAGCGATTCGAGATCCAGGTGGTTGGTCGGCTCGTCGAGCATCAGCAGATCGGGGCTCATGACCAGGAGGCGCGCGAGATAGGCCCGCATCACCCATCCGCCGCTCATCTCCTTGAGCGGGCGATCGAAGTCCGAGGTGCGAAAACTCAATCCGCCGAGAATGCGCTTCGCCTTGGGCTCCAGCTGATAGCCGCCCAGTTCATCGAAACGCGCGTGGATATTATGATCGATCTCATCCGACTCGTCGGGATGTTCGTTCTCCCAGGCGTGAATCTTCTTTTGAAGCTCAACCACTTCCTCGCTCACCGAGATGGCCAGTTCGAGCACGGTCTGCTCCCCGACCGGCGCGCTCTCCTGCGGCAGATGCCCGGTCGTGAATCCGCGCTGAAAGGCAATGCTCCCTTCGTCCGGAGTCGCGTCGCCCAATACGAGCGAGAAAAGTGTGGATTTTCCGGCCCCGTTCGGCCCGACCAGCCCGATGCGATCGCCACGATTCACCTGCAACCCCACGGCGTCGAACAACGTGCGGCCGGCAAAACTCTTGGATATTCCAGACAGCGTCAGCATGGCAAAGCCGGGGATGTTGCGTTTACCGGCCCCGCGGAGCAAGCCTGAAGGGGGCTTTTTTTGCGGCCATCACGACGCCATCTGACCAAACAAGTTTTTCATTCCGCGAAGCTTCGCCTAGGCTCACGGCGTCATGATTTTCAGTTGGTTCAAACGCCGCCGGCGCAAAAAGATCCTGGAGCAGCCCTTTCCACACAAATGGCTGGAATGGATCGAAAAGCGCGTTCCCTACTATCGTCGCCTCAAAGAGACCGAGCAGGAACACCTGCGAAATCTCGTGCAGGTGTTTGTGGCCGAGAAGATCTGGGAAGGCTGCAAGGGGCTCACGGTCACCGAGGAAATGAAGGCCACCATCGCGGGCCAGGCCTGCCTGCTGTTGCTGGGCATCGAGCATGACCATTTTCGCAACGTGAAGACGATCCTCGTTTTCCCGCGACAATTCGTCCCGAGCGAAAACGAGGACATGGACGAATCCGGCGTGATCCACCAGTCCAACGAAGCCGCCCTCGGCCAGGCCTGGGAAAACGGACCGGTGATCCTGTCCTGGGCGGATTCCAAAGCCGGCGGGCGCAATCAACGCGACGGCCTCAACGTCGTGCTCCACGAATTCGCGCACAAGCTGGATCTGTCCGACGGCATGATCGACGGAGCGCCGCGCCTGAAAAGTCTCAGACAATACAAGCGCTGGGCCGAGGTCATGCGCCGCGAGTACGAGCAACTCGTCGAAAATTCACGCAAACGTCGCGCCACCCTGTTGGACGACTACGGCACGACGAACCCGGGAGAGTTTTTCGCC
Source organism: Limisphaerales bacterium (assembly GCA_047618185.1). Classification (GTDB taxonomy): domain Bacteria; phylum Verrucomicrobiota; class Verrucomicrobiia; order Limisphaerales; family JAYPEY01; genus JAYPEY01. The sequence goes on along the minus strand of JBLHKZ010000014.1, from coordinate 12,862 downwards.
GTCGCGGTGGAGTGCTTCTTCGAGAAGTCGATCCAGATGCGCCAAAAGCACCGCGAGCTCTACGAAGTCTTGAGAGACTATTTCCAACAGGACCCGGCGGAACGGATGAGCCGGTAAAGATGGATTGACCGATCCAAGAATTACAGGACGCTGCTATGCCGACATTCACGGGGAAACACAAAACCCTCCCGCTGGAGAACGCTCCACCCCGTGGCGAGCGCTTTGGACTCGTCCAACCTCAACCGAAAGCCGGTTCCCCCCAACGCATTCACCGACACCAAAAGTCTTCCATCGCTTCGATTTCATTAATTATCGGACCCTCACCTTCACGACGCCTTCATTGCGGACCGCCGAATTCGGACGGCGGGGGAGGGAAATGAGATCTGTCAGCCTCATTATACTCGCGATGGGTTTCTGTTTGGTCTTTGGGCGCCGTGACGGGCGGCCAAGTCCAATGAAAGACGCAGCTGTCTTGGCTGCGTTCGAAAACGATAGAGAAGCGCTTGAGAATCTGATTTCCCAATTACAGGATGTTCGCTTTTACAAGATTACTTGGGAGAATGGAAAATTGATTCCTGAAGCGAACTTCGATAACCGCGGCAAGATTGAAGAGCTGTTGAAAGGGGTTGATCGAAATATTGTGATTATTGTGTCTCAGAATGTTCGAGGTCGAATCAGATTCTACTATCGCCTCTTGTTGATGACACCGATACCTACATAGGAGCTTCAACAAATCACTTCGCTTAAGCCTATCGGAAAATTGATGACGAATGGTATATCGTGCATGAAAGGGAACGATGAAGAATCTGAAAAGAGTGGTCCGATAATCGACGAATTGACGCGGCGGTTTGCGTGTTCATTAACCCCTCTCGATGGCCATGGCGTTGAGAGTTGTGTATCCGAGGGCGTTTTACCATGGGATGTGTCGCCGCACTCACGTTGATCTGATTTTTCCCGACGATAACGATCTGGAAGCGTTTTTGAAAAGGCTTGGAACGGCCGGCGGATTTGAAATCACGCGCACGCCGTCGCCTACCCACACCGCCCTCATTTCACAATCCTGCGACCGGCCCCTTTTTTACTGGTTGCAAATCGCTTCGCACGCATAATAACCAATCTTGCGATCCAAATGACGGAAACTGATTCCATTACGACGCCAGTCCTTGAGGAAGAGGCTCCCACGCCTTCCTCCGCGCGCAAGCCCTCGCGCATCTCTCCCGAGCGTCATCGCATCCTGGTCGCCGACGACGACGGCATGAACCGCGATATCATGTCCGAACGCCTTCAATTCGAAGGCTATCAGGTGGAGACGGTCTGCGACGGCCGCGAGGCTCTGACCCGACTCCGCGAGGAAAAATTCGATCTGGTCCTGCTTGATCTGGTCATGCCCGAGATCGAAGGCGACGAGGTACTCAAGACAATGAAGGCGGACCCGGAATTGCGGGAAATTCCCGTGATCATGATTTCCGGCCTGGATGAGCTGGACACCGTCGCGCGCTGCATCGAGCTGGGCGCCGACGACTATCTGCCCAAACCCTACAAGCCGGTGCTGCTGCGCGCGCGCATTAATGCCTGCCTGGAGCGCAAGCAGCTGCACGAACAGGAACAGGCGACCTATCAGGCCTTGAAGGAGAGCCAGAAGCACCTCGCCGGCGAGCTTTCCGAGGCGGCCGATTACGTGACTTCCCTGCTGCCGCCCCCGCTAACCGGCGAAGTCACCTCGGAATGGAAATTCATTCCCTCCACCCAACTGGGCGGCGACTCCTTCGGCTATCACTGGCTGGATGACAACCACCTCGCGATGTACCTGCTCGATGTCTGCGGGCACGGCGTCGGCGCGGCGTTGTTGTCGATCTCCGCGATGAACGTGATGCGCTCGCATTCCCTGACGGACACGGATTTCAGAGATCCAGGCAACGTGCTGATGGCGCTCAACGAGATGTTTCAGATGGAGCGGCACAACAACATGTATTTCACGATCTGGTACGGCGTTTACAACAAGGCCGAGAACACCATCGTGCATTCCTGCGGCGGCCATCCCCCCGCAATCCTGCTTACCGGAGAGGACCGCGCATCAGCCGAAGCCGTCATGCTGAAGGTTCCCGGCCTGGTCATCGGGACCCTGCCGGACATGCATTACGGAAATCAGACCCAGCAACTCGGCAAATACAACGAGCTCTTCGTCTTCAGCGACGGCGTCTACGAGGTCGACCTCCCCGACGGCGGCATGTGGGAATTTGAGGATTTCGTCAAGTTGGTGACCCAACCCCCGCCCGAGGGAAAAAGCGAGATCGACGTCGTGGCCGACCAGGCCCGGGAATACCAGGGCAACGACAACTTCGAAGACGATTTTTCCATGGTGAAGTTCGTCTTTCCCACTCGGCCATGATCGCCTGTCTGCCAGACGCCAAAACCGGATCCGGAACGAGCCGCTCCGCCGCCGCTGAGTCCTTGAAATTCGCGGGATGTTTACTTGATCAATCGCCCCCGTTCTCGTAATAGTGCCCTTGCTCTCGGCATTTCCGAATTAACGACAACCATTAGAAAAGGAACAAATGGAACTGACTGTTCAAAACTTGGATTCGGGTCACAGTTGCGTGCAACTTTCCGGTCGACTGGACCTGAAGGGCACCCAGGAAGTGGACGCCCAATTCACCGAGGAAACCGGAGCCAAGAAGGTATCCGTCCTCGTGGACCTGTCCAACGTGACCTACATAGCCTCTATCGGTATTCGCATGTTCCTGAGCAACATCAAGCAACTGCGCCTTGCGAACGCCAAGATGGTCGTCCTCAAGCCCCAGAAAATGGTGGAGGAAGTGCTCAAACTCGCCGGCGTCGACGCGATCATCCCGATCGAGCATGACCAGGCCGCCGCCATCGAGATCCTCAAGGGCGGCAGCGCCGGCTGATCGCGTGCGGCGAACGAATTAACTCCGACGCGGCACGCCATGAACAGATCCAAACAGATTCAGATCAACAACGACCTTTCAGAGCTGGAGCGCCTGAACCTGCTGGTCGAGGAATTTGGCGGGGAAAACAATTTCAAGACCGAAGAGGAATACGCAATCTACCTCTGCCTCGAAGAGATGGTCACCAACGTGATCAGCTATGCCTGGTCGGACGGCGAGGAACACGCCATCAGCATTCGCCTTTCCGTCGACGAGGAGGCCATCAAGGTCGAGATCGACGACGACGGCGCCGAATTCAATCCCGTTGAATTCGGCAAGCCCGACACCACCGCGCCGGCTGAAGAACGCCAGATTGGCGGACTCGGCATCCATCTGGTCAAACAGACCATGGACGATATGTTCTACCAGAGGGTCGACGAGCGAAACGTCCTCATCTTGAAGAAAAATCGGATCCAGAGCTGATCCCACGTTTCTTCGCTTCATCACATCGCAGTTACTCCGCAGCGCTCAGAAACGCTTCGGTGATCGCAACGGTTCCCCCTTTTGCAATATTCCACGCCCGACCTCGGGTAATGCCCAGTCCAAGAAGCCATCCTTCTCTTCGTGCCCGCTTCGCGAGCAAGGCGGTCCCGCGACTGCGGTTAAGACCTCACCCCAGCGCCCGGCGCAGCAGATTGTGCGTGATGCGTTGCGCACGATCGTCCGGCCCGTGCGGACGGCTCCAGTGGGACCACGGCAGCATGTGGCCCGGCGGCGAGGACAGCCCCTGAGCCCACCAGATCGTCGACGCGTTGAACACGAAATTCCCCTTCGGCCCCGGATACATCGTGGCCGCCCATTGCTGGGGATTTACGCCCCCCTGCAAGGCTGTGCCCTTTGCTACGACTTCCAATCCCTTGATATCGCTGGGCGGATCGCCGTGGTATTCCCAGCCAATGTAGCCCGGAATGGCCTCGCCCTTCTTCATGCCTGTCCCCTCATAGATCCAGTGCTTCGGCATGTCGCAGACCCAGTCACCGCCGCCGTTGACCGGGCTGACATTGCGCGCGCCCATCAGGTAGCCCTCGTCCGGACCTCGCTCTGGAAACGGTCCGTGATTCTTTTCCCGCTGGGTCGCGTACTTGTAATCGCCGCCGTAGGGGCCGCCGCGAAACATGATTCGTTTCGGCCGGCCGTCGCTGCTGTCGGAAAAGGGCGTCACCCAGCAAACAGAATTGCCGGAGAAGAACATCAGGTTCGTTCCCGTGTCGCGCATCTTCACGACGTTGTTGTATTGCCGAATGTCCCAATACTCATCGTGCCCCACGCTCAGGAATCCTTTGAATCGACCGGGACGCGCATAGCTTTCGTCGGCCATGTCCGCGTTGGAGCAGTAGGTCACGTCGTAGCCGTGCTTCTCCATCCAGTAGGCAAACGGAAACTCAAAACAAAGCCATTCGCCCGACCCGATCGACTGCGGGTTTTCGTAGATTTGCGCGTACTTGGAATAGGGCCGATCGAAACTCACGTCCGCCCAGGCGCCCTGATTGCCCTTTGGATGCGTATAGACGGAATAGTTCGAAGGCCACTTGTTGTAGGCCTGCCAAGTGTTGTCAGAACATTGAAAACAGAAGTCCGCGGGCCGATCGTCGCGCACGATAAAGACGACGTAGCTCTGCCAATAGCCATGCCCCGTCGTGTCCTTCGTCGTCGTCAGTCGGCCCAGATAAACGCCGCTGGGCCAATCGGCGGGAATCGTCAGCGTCACCGCCGGCTTCCACTTGCACTCATGCAGCTTTCGCTCGCCGCGCGTCGGTTTGGGCGTGGGTTGCGTTTCCCCCTTCAGCGGGCCGATGGTCTTCATCAGCCTGGCGCCGCGCCCCGCGTAGTAGCCCGTTCGGAAAATCTCGATGCGAAAGTCCTCCGCCGGCTTGACGCTGACCATGATGTCGATCGTCTCGCCGGCCGCCACGGACTGCTTTGAGCAATAACCTTCGATGTCCGAGTTGCGGAAGCCCGCGCGTTGATCCAGACGCACGCGAGTCAACTGCCAATCGCGCGCGCCCTCGCGAAGATTCTCGCGAGTGATCAGATCCGGTTTACGTTTGCCCTCCTCCGCCGCCGTGGCCAACGCGCTGGCGGTTGCTGCGGCTCCGACTGCCGAAGCCTTGATGAAACTGCGCCGGGAAACCGGACTCGATTCCGTAGATTTACTTTTCATGATTGTTAGGAAGTGTCCGCAGGGAAGCGGCGCGCGGCAAGCGAAGATTGGAAAAGTTAAGGACGCGTTCCACCGCGTTCATGAAGCCAACCCATCACGCTCGGAATTTTAAACCGACGAAAAACCGCCACTTTCACTCCGGCGCTGACAGGCTACGACGCGATTACTCCGACCCGAGACGCCGAGGCCTACCTCGCCGCGCGGAAGACTGATTCAAAACCTTTCGCGTTCTTTCTCAGTTTCGGGCCGTCGCCCGCGCCTCCCTTACCGCCCGGCTACAGTGGCTGGGAACCCTTCGGGTTGGGAAGCGTTTGTGGGGCTTGTCCGGAGCAAGTTTGCGGAAAGAAGGAGGGGCGCGATCCGCTCCCGAATGTCGTGATCAGGGTGTTGTTGAAACGCGGCCTCAGCCCTTCGCGATGTCCGGGTTTTCCATGAACGCGTAACAAAGCAAATGGCAGATGCCCATCTGGGCGTCTTCGACGCGGCCGTAGTGTTCGGAGTCGATCACGATCACGTCGTCGGCGATCTCGGCGAGGCGGCCGCGTTTGGCTCCGACCAGGGCGACGGTCTGCAGGCCGTTGTCTTTGGCCCATTCCATCGCCTTGACAAGGTTGGGGGAATTGCCGCTTACGCTGAGGGTCAACGCGATGTCGCCGGGCTTGCCGTAATTCATCAACTGCCGGGAGTAAACCTCTTCGTAGGAGTAGTCGTTGGCCAGGGCGGTGATCCAGCTGAGATTCTCATTGAGGGAAATGATCTTGAATCGTTTGTCGAGCGGGTCGGAGGCGCCTTTGCCAAGGTCGGTGGCGAAGTGGGAGCAATTCGACGCGCTGCCGCCGTTGCCGAAGACGAAGATCTGTCGGTCGTCCCGGAGGGCCTGTGTCAGTTTGTCGATCAGCGCCGCGACGTCCTCGGTCGGGATCGAATCCAGGGCGGCTTTCTGGGCCGTGATGTAGTTTGAAATCCACTCGGTCATGAGCCGCGCATCTTGCGAAGGGTGAGGGCGTTTGTCAGGGGGAAAGTTTTTGCGATGCTTGGCCTGTTCCGAATTCGCAATGCAGCTCGATGGCGTCGGCCAGTCGATCGAGATACTCTTCGCGGGGGAGGTGAGTCGCTCCGAGTTGGCGGGTGATTGGCGTGAGCATCTGAATGTCAAACAGCGTGAAGTCGCGCTCGTTCAAATGCGCTATCAGGTGAAATAAGGCGACTTTGGAGGCCTCGGACACGGTGTGGAACATGGATTCGCCGGCGAAGAGACTGCCCGAGGCGACCCCATAGACGCCGCCGACAAGCTTGCCTTCCTGCCAGCATTCGAAGCTGTGCGCGTGGCCCGCCGTATGCAGGGCGGCGTAGGCGTCGATGAATTCCGGGCCGATCCAATTGCCATCCGTTCGCGCCGAGGCGCAGCCCTCGACGACTTCGACAAAGGCCGTGTCGTGGGTGATCTCGAAGGGCTCCCGTTTCAGGGTGCGGGCAAAACTTCGTGAAACGTGAAAGGCGTCGAGCTCGAATATGCCGCGCGGGTCCGGCGACCACCAACTGATCGGCTCGGCGCTCCAGGGGAAGATGCCGCTTCGGTAGGCCAACATGAGACGCTCGACTGACAAGTCGCCACCGACGGCGACCAGACCGTCCTCATCGGCCTCGCTCGGATCGGGAAACCAAAGCGGGATGTCGGGGCGGTGGGGACGGCCTTTGCCGCTCATCTGGAGTTCACGAGGGGCTGCGTCCAGGCCGTTTCGAATTCGCCCTCGCGGTAGGGGTTGATTTTCTTTTTTGAGGAAATGATTCGCGCCCGGACATAGATTTCATCGCCCTTCAGGGTGCAGCTGGGGGAAAGCCCTGTGACCTCCTTGAGCACGGCGCCGATGTCGCTGCTGTAGCGCCGCGTGGCGCGCATGACTTTTCCGTCGGCGCCCTTGACAGGTTCGCTCTTGCGATCGAAGCCCTTCCGCGTCCCGATGAATTGCGTGGTGTAGGTCACGCCGGATTCGCCTTGGATCTTGATCGAAAGTTTCTTTTTCCCGCGCTTCACATACTTGAGGACGACGCCGCTGGACGAATAAAAATCGCCGGCTTCCATCGCCTCGACAAGGCTGGCTGGCGCGAGCTTCTTCGATTTCACCATGACCCAGCCTCGGCCGGGATTGCTCTTTTTTGAGCTGAATTCGTGATAGGCATGTCCGTCGTCGGTCGCCAGGCCGTAGAGCGCGTCCATGCCCAGCTCCGTGAGGCGAAAGGTGTTGATGATGTCCCAGATACGCTCGGTCCCGGCGTGGGTCTCATCGCCCTCGTTGTGGACGGACGGGTGGCCGTTGTAGACCTCGAAGAAACGTTCGTTGCGAACCTTCATCAATTCCTCGGCGGTGACGGCGAAATAGAAATTGGGGTGATTCAAATGGGGGAACATGGGCTGGCCGGTCTTGCGGCGTTGCTCCATCACAGCGTCGACGTTCTTACGCAGCACGTCCTCCACGCTGGTTCCGCTTTGGGGAATGATCAGCTCCTTGGAGTTGGTGACATTGACGTGCACGGGAAAGGAGCCCTTGCCCGGGCCGGCTAGATAGCGGGCGGTGATTTCCTGGCCCTGGATCATCAGGAATTTGTTCTTCTCCTCAAACTTCCCGCGAAACTCCGCGAGCCCGCGCAGACGCACCTGTTTGCGCCCGTCCTTCATGCGTGTTTCGACCCAGTCGGCTCCATATTTGGCGAGGTATTTGTCGAGCGCGGTCTTGCCGCCCTTGTTCTTCTCGGCGTCGATCCATTTTTCTCCGGCCGACAGGATGTTGTGGTCCGAGAGCATGAGGAAGTGATGGCCGGCCTCTTTGTACCAACCGGTGATCATCTCCGGATAGTCGTCGCCGTCGCTCCAGAGGGTGTGCGTGTGAAGATTGCCCTTCCACCACTTCGCACCCGCGGCGGCGGCGGATTGAGGCATGGCGCTCGCGCACAGGAATATTCCGGCGAGCGCCAGGCTGAGGGAGCGAAAACGAAATGGAATGGAGGCGTTCTTCATGCTCTGTGAATAGACGTCAAAACGCCCTGCGGCAAAGCAAAATAACCACGGATTCGGAAATGGTATTTTCAACCGCGGATGAAGACCGAATGGCGTGGATGGTGGTAGCGCGAAAATACGGCCGATCCCAGAAGGTGGGTCGCCGCGTCGAGATCGGGCAAAAGCCCGGCCAACGTGACCGACGCTCGAAATTTCAGGTCTCCTTTGACGGGTTGGACCAGGATCCATCCAATTGTCGCATGAACTTCGGAATACATGATTAGATGCAGACACGGAAACGGGCGATAGTTTCGAATTTCCCCTTCCTTTTTGAAATTCATTGAAAGGAACGGCTGTGTGGCTTGGGGCCGGATTGATCCAACCAATTTCCGGGTCAGAAAAATCGATTCGCGCAAGATGGGAGATTGAAGGCAGACTTTCGCGTTCGTCATAGAAATTGGATTCAACCGTTCTTTCCCAGCGCCATGAAAATCAGGCAGCTCCTTCCCGCGCTCGCCGTCGTCGCGGCGCTTATCGTCGGTTGTCCGCCCTCGGTTCAACGGCTCTTCACGGACAAGGATCTCGTGTTCAAGCAGAAACTTATCGGAACTTGGGCGGACGGCGAAACCGACGCCATGGCCGAGTTGCAGGCGTTTCTCGCGAAGCACGACGCCAAATTCTGGGAAAACCCGCAAAAAAGATTCGGCAGAAGGACTGAGTCACATTAAAAAGTCTCCCTCAACCAGTCGGGAATCTTGAAGCCAGACGAGCAGCCAATGATTGATCATCCAAACGCGAATCGAACGGTCCGTTCACGACGCGGAGCTTTTAGCCTCGTCGCCGCCTGCGCCGCCGCTTGCCTGCTGGCCTCCGGTTGCGCCTCGCCGCGCAAGATGGCCATCAACATGGTCGGAAACGCGCTCGCCGGCACGGGCACGGCTTTCGCCTCCGATCCCGATCCCGAGCTGATCCGGGAGGCGGTTCCCTTCGGCCTGAAACTGATGGAGGCGCTGCTCGTCGAAACGCCCGAACACAAGGGGCTCCTCCTCGCCGCGACCAGCGGATTCACCCAATACGCCTACGCCTTTGTTCAGCCCGATGCGGACAAGCTTGAGGATGAGGATTTCGACGCCGCCGAAGCCACTCGCCTCCGAGCGAAGAAGCTCTACCTCCGGGCTCGCGGCTACGGCCTGCGCAGCCTGGAGACTCGGCACAAGGGATTTAGCGAGGCGCTCTTGAAAAATCCCGAAGCCGCAGTCGCGCGGGCCCAGAAGAAGGACGTGCCGTATCTATATTGGACGGCCGCCTCGTGGGGCGCGGCGATCTCGCTCGGCCTGGACGATCCCGAGCTGATCGCCGACGTGCCGGCCATGCAGGCGCTGATCGACCGGGCGCTGGAATTGGACGAGAGCTACGACGCCGGCGCGATTCATTCTTTTCTCATTGGCTACGAGATGATCCGGCAGGGAGCCGAGGGCGATCCCGAGGAACGAGCGCGTGAGCATTTCAAGCGCGCCGTGGAGTTGAGCGAGGGAATGCAAGCGGGCGCTTACGTGGCCCTGGCGGAGTCGGTGTCCGTCGAAACCCAGAACAAGAAGGAATTCAACGAGCTGCTCGACAAGGCGCTGGCGGTGGATGTCGACGCGAAGCCCGAGTGGCGGCTGTTGAACATCGTCATGCAGCGCCGCGCCCAGTGGCTGCTTGGCCGCAGCGAAGATTTGTTTCTCGAATAGAACGCCCCTGGCGAACGTAGACACTACCATCATGAAAAGGATTTTCCGCAGAACTTCATTCCATCTGACGCTGGCCGCGATTGTATGCGCCGGCCTCCTGCTCGCCCAGAACGCGACCGCCGCCGGGACGACGCGCATCCGCATCGCCACCATCGCGCCCAAGGGAACGACCTATGACAAGGTGCTTCGCCGGCTGGCCTCCGAGTGGACGAAAATGGCGAAAGGGCAGGCCAAGGTCACCGTTTTCTCGGGCGGAAGCCAGGGCGGGGAATCGGCGATTGTCGACAGCATGCGCATCGACCATTTGCAGGCCGGGCTGCTCACTGCGGTGGGGCTTTCAAAGATGACTCCCGAAGTGCAGGGCATGCAGGCGATCCCGATGATGTTCCGCTCGTTGGATGAAGTTCAGCACGTGAATGAGGAGCTGCGGCCGAAAATCGAACGCATGCTCGCGGACAAGGGATTTGTCGTGCTGTTCTGGGCCGACACCGGCTGGGTGCATTTCTTCACGACGGAGCCCGCGAAAACGCCGGACGACGTTCGGAAATTGAAAATTTTCAGTTGGGCGGGCGACACCAAGACCGAAAGGGTTTATCGCAAATCCGGCTTTCAACCGGTCCCCATGGAAACGGCGGAGATTCTCGCCGGCCTGAAGACCGGGCGCATCGACGCCGTGCCCATGCCGCCCTTCGCGGCCATGGCGGGCCAGATTAACACCTCCGCCGATCACATGCTTCAGCTCAAGTGGGCTCCGCTCGTCGGCGCCTTCGTGGTGAACAAGAAGACCTGGGACGCGTTGCCGGCCGACTTGCGCTCGCGCTACGCCGTCTCCGCGCGCGGAGCCGGGAAGGTCATTCAAAAATTTGGCCGAAAGGAATCCGAGAATTCCGTCATCGCCATGCAGAAGCGCGGCCTCAAGGTGCAGGTCGTCGACGCCGCGTTGGAGGAGCAATGGCGGGAGGCGGCCCGCGAAGCCTGGCCGATCATTCGCGGCGACCTGGTGCCAGCCGATATTTTCGACGAAGTGCAGAAAGTTCTCGCCGATTTTCGGGCGGGCAAGAAATAGGACCGACGAGGGGCGGGTTGCGCCTCGCGTAGATTTCGCCTAAACCAGCCACGTGGAAACTGCGGCGCCAAACACAGGCCAGTCCGATTCGAAGGAGAAGCCTCTGCCGAACTGGCTTCGTCGCTTCCATGCCTTTGAGAATATCTTCATCGCGGTCCTGCTCGGCCTGATGGTCCTCCTGCCCATGACCGATATGGGCATCAGCGTCCTGGAGCTGGTTCTCAAGACGGTCTTTCCCGATGTTCGCCTGACCGGCATTTCGGGCGCCTATCCGATTATTCAACACCTCGTGCTCGTGCTGGGCGTTCTGGGCGCGGCGCTGGCGGCCCGGGATAATCGTCTGCTCTCTCTGACCGCCGTCACGACGTTCCTGAAAGGCCGTTGGAAAAGCGGGGCCACCATTTTCAGCACGAGTTTCGCGGTCGCCATCACGGCGATCCTGAGCGTCGCCGGCTGGGACTTTATGCTCTCGCAAAAGGGCGGAGGGAACATCCTCGCCTGGGGGGTCCCAGTCTGGGTCGTTTGCCTTTCCCTGCCCGTTGGCTTCGGTCTCGTGGCCGTCCGCATGTTATGGAACTCCTTCGACAATCACCGTGAGCGGGGCATCACCCTGGGCATTGCCGTCGCCCTGATTTGCCTCGCCCGATGGACGCCGGTCGACCCCGAGCATTTGAAGATTCCCGCGCTCGTGGCGCTGGGGATCGCGACCGCATTTGGCGCGCCCATCTTCACCGCCCTGGGCGGCGCGGCGCTGATCCTGTTCTGGGCGCAGGGCGACCACGCGACGATCATGGCGAGCAAGCATTACGCGTTGTCGATCGACGCCATGCTGCCGACGATTCCGCTGTTTACGCTGGCCGGCTATTTTCTCGCCGAAGGCGGCGCCTCGAAGCGGCTCATTCGCGTGTTCCAGGCGTTGGTCGGTCACTTGCGCGGTGGCTCCGCGATTCTGACCGTGCTGGTCTGCGCGTTCTTCACCTCCTTCACCGGCGCCTCGGGCGTGACGATTCTCGCCCTCGGCGGACTGCTGATGCCGGTGCTGATCGCCGCAAAATTTTCGGAGAAATCCGCGTTGGGACTACTCACTGGCGCGGGCTCGCTCGGGCTGCTTTTTCCTCCCTGCATCCCGCTGATCCTCTACGCGATCGTCGCTGGGGACATTCAGCATCAACTTCCATCGCAAATGAGCGATCCGACACCGATCGTTCAATCGGTTGGTGAAGGGGATGCCGGAGCCGCTGAGGATGAATTCGGCGGCATGAGTTTCGAGGAGATGGGTGAGCTGGATCTGGATAGCATCAGTTTTGAAGAGCTTGGCGCGGCTGACGATCCGACGCCTGAAGATAAAGCGCCCGTCGACCCTGACGCCGGGTCGGCTCCGAAAACTGAAGGAGATCCTCCCGCCAAAACCAAGGAAGAAGCCGAGGAGGATGACTTCGAGAAAATGTTTTCCGAAGGGCTGGACCTGGACACGCCTGACGAGTCCGCCGAGGCGGTCGCGTCCGATGCTTCGGACGATGCGCCCGGCGCTCCGGCTGTGAACTCTCCCACGAAAACAAAGAAGCCCCGCGAAGTTTCCATTGAGGCGATGTTTCTTGGCGGCATCGGGCCGGGCCTGCTCATGGTGTTGATGGCCGCTTGGTGGGGGCGTCGACAGGGCTCCGTCGCTGACGTGGCCGAGGCGCATTTTGATTCGAAGGAAACCAAAGCTGCGTTGTGGGAAGCGAAATGGGAGTTGCTCATTCCTGTCGTGGCGTTGGTCGCGATCTTTGGAGGATTTGCTTCGATCGTGCAGGCGTCCGCGCTGACCGCGTTTTATGCGTTCTTCGTGGAGGTCTTTATCTACCGCGATTTGAAGATCAAGAAGGACCTGCCGCGAGTCATGGCTGAATGCGGATTGCTGGTCGGAGGCGTGCTGTTGATCATCGGCGTGGCGCAGGGATTCAATAATTACCTGAT
>JBLHKZ010000013.1:0-40303 GCA_047618185.1 Limisphaerales bacterium | reverse complement strand
CGTTGAAAATGCTTCTTGAACGTTGTTCCCAGGGTAGGTCGTGCCTCCCAACCCTGGGCTTTGGGGCGGAATCCCGTTGGGATTCGAAGGCGACCGATTCGAAAACTTATGGGTAATGCACAGCTCCGAGGAGGGGAACTGCCTATGAGGCATCGTTCGCGCCAATCCGGTTCCCTTCTCGGAGGGGTTAGGGGTGGGTTTCCCTGTGTTCGATTGTCTCGCATTCTAAATCTCGAACCGCGCTCGTGTCGTGTTGTCCTGACTCAAATCGATTGACCGGTCGGTGTGATGACGTTTAATCCACAAGTATGTCCTCCGCCTTCAAATCCCGTCTGAAGAATCGTGAACGCCTGTTCGGAACGATCGTATCGATGCCTGAACCCGCCGCCGCGGAGATCCTGGCCGGGCTGGGGTTCGACTGGCTTTTTATCGACGGTGAGCACGGCGCCCTTGAGACGGGCGAGATGTCGGCGATTCTGCAGACCGTCGGAAATCGGATTCCCTGCGTGGCTCGCGTCCCGGCGGCGGAAGAGGCGCCGATCAAGAAATTTCTCGATCTGGGAGCCGCCGGCATTATCGCGCCGCAGGTGAACACTCCGGAGCACGCGGCGCAGGTCGTGAACTGGGCGCGCTATGCGCCGGAAGGCTCTCGGGGCGTGGGGCTGGGGCGGGCGTCGGGTTATGGGATGAATTTCAAGGAGTATCTCGATGGCGCCAACGACAGCGTGTCCGTCATCGTGCAGGCCGAGCATATCGACGCCGTCGCGAATATTGAGAAGATCGTTCGAGTTCCGGGCGTCGATGCCGTCCTGCTGGGACCCTATGACTTGTCCGCAAGCATGGGGAAGATGGGCCAGGTTCAGGATCCCGAGGTTGTCGGCGCGATCGATCGCGTCATTGCGGCGTGCGATGCCGTTGGTTTGCCGTTTGGGTATTTTGGCGTCACGGCCGAGGCTGTGAAACCTTACATCGAGCGGGGATGCTCGTTGATTGTCGCGGGCCAGGACACGCTGTTCCTCGGCACAGCGGCCAGGGACATGCTGAACGCGATTCGGTGACGAAGTTTGTCCCGCTGGCGGAGGCCTACTTCAGGTAGTCCTTGTTGAGCTTCTTGCAGCTCCAGAGGAGTCCGCGCGTCACCAGGTCAAGATAGCGATCGTCAGCGACGGTTTCATTGACGTGCCCGATGGTCGTGCTGAAGACGCGGGAGCCGTGATACTCATTGACCCAGGCGACCGTGGCGACGGCCAACTTGGCCTTGGGCTTCTCGGCCGGTTTCGCGTCGGCGGCTTTTTTCTTTCTGTTCTTTTTCTGACGGGGCATTTGCATTTGCGTTCCGATGGCGAGCGAGGTTGTGCCCGGGAAGATCTGCACGTTGTTGTAGAGCTCTTCATTCACCGTTTTCCAGTCGCCGAGCGTTTTGGTGATGGGGTGCTTGGTTTTGGAAAATGCGATGTCGACCGGCGACCTGGGGCCATGGCTGCTCGACTGAAGTCCGAGGTAGTCGAACCACATGCTGGCCTCGGATCCGGCCTCAGTCGGTTCGCGGTGATTGCCGACGCGGAAGCTGTGCATGGCGCAGTGGAGATTGACGCCGGGAGTGCCATTGCGATGCGGGGCGAGCACGCCCGCGACGATCTTGGCGTCGGCCATACCGGCGGCGCACTCGTCGTGAATCACCACGTCGTAGCCTTTGGCGTAGTCGGGATTGCCGTAGATCGCCAGTGGCGGGGTGGTGGATTTATCGTCGGTGTGAATCTGGTCGACGACGACATGGGCGCGGGCTTCGAGGCCCTTTTTCAGAATATCCTTCTGGGCGGCGTAGTCGTGGCAGCAGCCGCCGGTGATGAGCAGGACGCGCAGCGATTTGGTTTTTGGAGCGGCCTGGACGGAAACGGTCGTAACGAGCAGGGCAGCTGCTGCGACAAGCGCGGCGAGGAAAGTGGAGACGGATTTATTCGTTTTCATAGAATTGCAGACCGGGATGGATAGCGGATTATTCGAGCGGATTCAATGGTTCAAACCGGACGTGGAGACGCTTCGGATAAACTTGCCCGCTCGCGGCGTCGGGGAAACACTGGCGAATTCTAAAATCAACCGACTCGAACCCGCCATAAAAAAGGGAAATGCCATGAACGCAAAGGACGTCATCAAAGAGCTGAAGTCGCTCGGCAGTGACGCCACGAAGAACACGTTGTTGAGACATGGCGCGCGCGAACCGGTCTTCGGCGTCAAGGTCGCCGACCTGAAGGTCATTCAGAAGCGCGTGAAGAAGGATTACCAGTTGGCGCTCGATCTCTATGCGTCGGGGAATTTTGACGCCATGTATCTGGCGGGGTTGGTCGCCGACGACAAGAAGATGACAAAGAAGCAACTGCAAGATTGGGCGAAGGCGGCGTATGGCGGTTGGCTCTCTGGATTCGTCGTGCCATGGGTTGCGGCCGAAAGCGCCCACGGCTGGGAATTGGGCTTGAAATGGATCGATTCGAAGGACGATCTCATCGCCTCCATGGGCTGGGGCTCCATTGGCGCGCTGACGTCGATCACGCCCGATGACCAGCTCGACCTGTCGGCGTTGAAGAAGCTTTTGCAGCGCGTTCAAAAGGAGATCCACAAGACTGGGAACAACACGCGCGAGGCGATGAACCGTTTTGTGATTTCTCTGGGATCCAATGTCGCGTCATTGAAGGACTTCGCGATCAACATCGGCGAGAAGATCGGCCCGGTGAGCATCGATCACGGCGATACCGCGTGCGCGACGCCGTTTTCGCCGGATCAGATTCGCAAGGTGGAAAAGCGCGGCGCGATCGGCAAGAAGCGCAAGACCACGAAGTGTTGAAACTCTGTGTAGCGTTGAAGACTGCATCAGGGAAATTGAGTGAACATTAATTGTGGTTCTCGAATAGGCGAACGGAAATGCCTGGCACGGCTCAGCGGAATCCCGCGACTGCGGGACCCACCGAGCGTATTCGTTGCTTCCGGTCTTTTCTGGAAACGCCTTTAGGTAATCAGGCTGGCAAAAGAATATAAAATATGGATTTAAGACTGACAGGCAAACAAGTGGCGGTGTTTGGAGCGGCGCGGGGTATTGGCCGGGCGATCGCTGAAGGGTTCCTTGCGGAAGGCGCGCGTGTTCTGGGCTTCGATCGCGACGCAGAGCCTGAGCCGTTCGAGGAGGCGGGTGATATCGTGTCGGGCGATGTCACGGATTGTGGGGCGGTTCAGGCATTCGCGGAGAGCTTCGACGCCATCGATCATGTGGTTTTCTCGGTTGGCGCGGGTTCGGGGAAATTTGGATTTCCGTTCTGGAATTTGGACCCGGGCGATTGGGCGCGCGTGATCGAGATCAATCTCATCGGCGCGGTGAATGCGGCTCATGCCTTCGCGCCGAAGCTGATCGAACGGCCGGGCGGCTCAATTCTATTTCTCGTTTCGGTCGCCGGGCAAATGGGCTCGCAGACCGACCCTCCCTATAGCGCGGCCAAGGCGGGCTTGATCAATTTCATGCAATGCGTCGCCAAGGATTTGGCTCCGCATGGCGGGCGCGCCAATGCCCTGGCGCCGGGAATGGTGAAGACCGGGTTGAACAAGTCGGTCTGGGCGGCAAACCAGGCGCAGCTGCCCGAGGCCGAGCGTGTGACTTACGATGCCTGGGCGGAGAAGAAAATCGCGGCCGTGTCGCCCTTGGGACGCTGGCAGCAGCCGGAGGAATGCGCCGCCATGGCGGTCTATCTCGCGTCGCCCCACGCGGCCAACATCACGGGCCAGACGGTCAACATCGACGGCGGCCAGGTGATGCATGCTTGATTGGCGGTAGCCGGCAGCCTTGGGATCCTCCGACGATTTTGATTTGTATCCGGTCTTCCTCGCGCAGGCCAGCCCGACCAGATTGCGCTTTCCTTCGGTTGTCGCTCTTGGCAAGGGTGTGATGTGAGGCCGATCCAATTTTTCTTTGTCGCGTTTCTCGGCTGCTTGTCGGTTGTGACTTCGGCGGCGGCGGAGTTGCTGCTGTTGGGGAAATCCGGAACGGTGAAAGGATCCACGACCCGGTTTGATCTCAACGCGGGCGACTCGCCGGCGCTTGCGGTGGTGTCCGGGCCGGCGATCGGTTTTGGCGTTCCCCGTGAAGTCAGCGTGACTGTCTCGAGCGCCAGTAAAGACCCGTTTGCCATTTGGCTTGGCTTCGCTGGCGGGGACTGGGCCTCCCGTTCGGGAGTGCGGATCGAGATTCACGAAGCGAGCCTGCAGGTCACGATCCGGAGCGCCGGCGAGGAAGTCAATCTGCCGCCCACCTATCTTTCCGCGTCGGACGGGCGCGACTTCAGGATTGCGGCGCGTGTTTGGGATCGGCGCCATTTGGAAATTGTGAAAGACGGGAGGGTCGAGGCGGCTTTTTATCTCGATCCGAAATTGCTGACATCGTTTGCCGGGACGCCGGACGGTCGGATTGCGATCGAAAGCGCGGGGCGACTTCAGGGAGGTGATCTGAAAACGGTTTTACTCGACGTTCGCAAGCGATCGGGTTTCCAGGTCGTTCAGTCCATTCCGGTCACCGTCGGCCCCTACTTCGTCACCGCGGCGGATTTGGATGGGGACGGCGTGGATGATTTGCTTGCGGCAAATCGGGGCCCGCTCTTTCGCTTTTCAGCCAACAATACGATTTCGTGGATGCGCGGCATTGGGGATGGGCAGTTTATGGATCCGGTTCACTTCGAAATCGGGACCGGCCCCTACACCGTGGAGGTGGCGGACGTGGATGAGGATGGGGTCGATGATATTTTGGCCGCGGCGTTCTATGACTGGCGGGGGCGGGGCTTGGCTGCCCTGTCTGGAAAAGATGTGTTGAGGGTGGCGACGGAGCGGAATCGGCCGGAGCGTTCGCTCAGGCTTTCCAGCCGCAAGGGCGTTGCGGCGTTCCGGCTCCGCGACGCCGACATCGGCGCCGGGGAGAGTTTCCGGTTGGTATTTCGGCTGCAGCGTATTGTCCATGGTTCGCTTGACGTGTGGCTGGGGTTCAACGGAAGCGAGATGAACGATCGAAAGGGACTGCTCATTCAGCTCAAACCGGAGGCTTTGGATCTTTGGGCGCGCGAAGGGTTGGATTGGGACAATTTCAAGGCGCCGTTAGACGGTCGCTTCGGGACGGGGGACGAGATTGAATTTGTGGTGTCAGACGGTTCAGCGATCACTCTCAAAATCAACGGGCAGGCGCGTGCAAGCTTTCACCTAAAAGGGCGATTTCAGCGAAGTGGAGGCAGACTGCCGACGGGGTCGGTCGGTTTTCAGATCGCCAACTCATCAGTGGAGGCAGTTATCGACGACGTTCTCATTTCGACCGCGGACAAGTCGCGGGTTCTCTTCCGCGGCGATTTTGGTTCCGGCGACTTATCCGCGTGGGAGAGTCTGGCTGAAGAAGGGGAGATCAGCGCGATTCCGACAGGTCATCGTCTGACAGAGGGGTTGTCGTTCATCCGGGCGCCTGGATTGAAACCCGTAAAATCCAAAGACGCAAAATGGCCGATCCCGGGGACAACGTCACTGGCGGCCCGTGACTACGACGGCGACGGCCACATCGATCTGGCAACGGTCAGTTGGACCAGTGACGCGCTCTGTGTTTATCGAGGCGACGGACAGGGGCGGTTTCGTTTGCTGGAACATCATCAGAGCGCGGAAATCGGAATTGGGCTGCGAGACATCAAGGCGGCCGATCTGGATGGAGACGGCGTCCTCGATTTGGCCATCACGTGCTATGTGTCGAATCACGTCGCGGTCTTTCGAGGATTGGGGAATGGAAAGTTTCGCTTTGAGCGGCGCTATGACTCCGGCGGCCGAACTCCCTATCACCTGGCGATCGCCGACCTGAATGGCGACGGGCGGGAGGATATCGTGGTTGGCAATTATAGCGGGCAGGTGAAGATCCTGACGAATAGCGGCGCCGCACTGGAGTTCGCGACGGCGGCGACTCTTTCGGCGTTTGGCGCCCACTGGGAAAAGCAGAATGAGATCCGCGATGTCGCAGTCGGCGATTTTGATAACGACGGCATAGCCGATATCGCGATTGCGTGCGCCAGTCCGGATTCGGGCTATCTCAGTGTTCTTGGCGGGCAGCCTGCAGGCGGAGGCGCGGTCTCATTCAAGCCCGCTGTGAACCACTTTTTGGGGTTTCGACCGCGCTCGCTGGTTATCCGGGATTTCAATGCGGATGGCGCGGTTGATATCGCTGTCGCGCGGCATGACGCGAACGATATCCTCGTTTTGAAGCAGATTCGGCCCGCGTCGCCTCGGCGATAGGAGAAAGGGCGCGCGAAGGATCGCCGCGCTTTTAACTTGAGAATTCAAGGCGGGTGTTTAGCTATCTACGGCGTGTTTCGGATAAATCCACGAATTGCCGCCCTGAGTCTTGTTTGCCTTGGCGCGGCTGTAGCGCAAGGCGGCGACGCCATCGCGCCTGGAGGTCGCGCTTTCTTCGAAACCAAGATCCGGCCGACGCTGGTCAAACAGTGCTACGAATGTCATTCGGCGAAGTCGGAGAAGCTGGGCGGCAAGCTGCTGCTCGACTCGCGCGCCGGTGTTTTGAAAGGCGGTGAATCGGGGCCGGCCCTGGTCGCGGGACATCCGGAGCAGAGCCTGATCATTCAGTCGCTGCGGTGGGAGCACGATCTGGAAATGCCGCCGGATGAACCGCTCAATGAGTCGGTCGTCGCGGACTTTGTGCGCTGGATCGAAATGGGCGCGCCCGATCCGAGAGCGGGGGACGCGAAGGCCGTGGCCGGAAAGGACTACCAGCCAGGAGATCTTTGGGCGCTCGAGCCAGTGAAGGATCCGGCCCTGCCTCAGGTTGCGGCGAGTGATTGGCCGCGCGGCCCGATTGATCGATTTGCGCTGGCGCAGATGGAGGGGCTGGGAATGAAGCCGACGAAAGACGCCCGGCCTGAGTCGCTGATTCGGCGATTGTCGTATGATCTCATTGGATTGCCGCCGAGCCTGGTCGAGGTCGAATCGTTCGTCGCCGATTTCAAAAAACAGGGTCAAGGCGCCGTTGCGCGTTTGGTGGACGATTTGTTGGCGTCGCCGCACTTCGGCGAGCGTTGGGGGCGGCATTGGCTGGATGTTGCACGCTACGGGGAATCCAATGGCAACGACGGTCTGAGTCGCAATCCCGCCTTTCCGCATGCCTGGCGTTATCGGGATTACGTCATCAGCGCCTTTAATGAGGACCTGCCCTACGATCGCTTTCTGACCGAGCAGATTGCGGGCGATCTTTTGCCGGCCGATTCCGACGCTCAACGTGATCGGTATTTGATCGCAACGGGTTTCCTGGCCCTGGGCGCCAAGCCGGCCAAGGCGATGAACAACAACTTCGCGATGGACATCGTGGCGGATCAGTTGGACGTGATCGGCTCCGGCGTGATGGGCCTGGGCGTCGCCTGCGCGCGTTGCCACGATCACAAGTTCGATCCGATCCCCACGCGTGACTACTACGCGTTGGCCGGCATCTTCACGAGTACGGAGACGATGTATGGCGTGGCCGGGAACGAGAAACTGACGGCGCCGCCGACAGATTTGCACACGCTCAAGGCCGCGCCCAACGTCAAGCCGCCGGCCGGATTTGTGGAAACCGTGCTGGTTCGCGAGTCGGCGACGGGCAAGCTCAAACCGATACCCAAAGCCAAGTGGGCGCCAGGCGCGCCGGTGGCGATGGGCGTGCGCGACGGCAAGAAACCCGCCGATGGTAAAATCAATTTGAAGGGCGACGCCAAGAAGCTGGGTGAAGTTGTCCCTCGTGGATTTCTCTCGGCCTGCGATTCGGTCACGGGGATCAAGGTCGACCCGAAACAAAGCGGGCGACTGCAACTGGCGCAGTGGCTGACATCGCCCGATCATCCAACTGCGGCGCGCGTGATGGCGAACCGCGTCTGGCTGCATCTGTTCGGGCGGGGGATCGTCCACACGCCCAATGACTTCGGCGTTTATGGCGAGCGGCCGACGCACCCTGAACTGCTCGACTGCCTGGCGGCGAAGTTTGTCGCCGAGGGTTGGTCGGTCAAACAATTGATCCGCACGATCGTCCTCAGTCGGACCTACCAGCTCGATAGTCGCGCGGATGGGCGGACGATTGACGCCGACCCGGAAAATCTCTGGTTGACCCGGCATAGCCGCCGTCGGCTGGACGCGGAATCGCTGCGCGACAGTATGCTTCAGGTTGCCGGGCAGTTGAATCCCAGCGCCGCCCGGGGCTCCTTGATTCGGCATCGGCCAATCCTGGTGAACCTCGGCGGCAATCTCCATCAGCCGAGCAACCATCGCAGTGTTTATCTCTGTTACCTGCGCAGCTCTCCGCCGCCGGAATTGGCCGCCTTCGATCTGCCGGATTTTAAGAAATCGATGGGTCGGCGCGAGTCCAGTGTGGCTTCGGGGCATGCCCTGTATCTGTTCAACAATCCATTCGTCCTGAAGCAGGCGGAACGCTTTGCCGCCAGTTTGTTTGAGGAATGCGGCTCGGATGAAAGCGCCCGGGCCAGCGCCGCCATTCGCCGCGCCTTTCACCGGGAGCCGCGAACCGATGAAGTGGCGCGCGCGGTTCAGCTGACGAAGGCGACCGAGGCAGAAGTCGGCTGCGAAAAGAAGGCGCTGGCGAGCCTGTGTCAGGCCTTGCTCGCGGCGAGCGAATTCCGCTACATTGACTGACTATCAAACGAATTATGAACGAGCTTTCACGAAGACGCATGTTACAGGCCGCTACCTGTGGGTTTGGTTGGACGGCCTTTTCCGGGTTGGCGCAGGCGGGCCTCATGGCGAAACCGGCGGACCTCAAGCCCCGGGCCAAGCGCGTGATCTTTCTGTTCATGAGCGGCGGACCGGCGCAGCTCGACACGTTTGACTACAAGCCGCAGGTCGGCAAGAAACCGCATCCTGGCTCGGTCTACAAGTTTGCGAAACACGGCGATAGCGGCCTCATGATTTCTGAGTTGATGCCCGAGACGGCGCGCATGGCCGACAAGCTTTGTGTCATCAACGGCATGCACGCCGACACCGGCATTCACGCGCAGTCCGCGATGCAATTGCACACCGGCGACCGGCTGCGGGAGCGGCCCAGCCTGGGCTCCTGGGTCAGCTACGGGCTTGGAACGGAAAACGCGAATCTGCCCGGCTTCATCAGTCTGAACACTTCGCGGCCCACGTCCTACTCCAGCGCCTTCCTTCCTTCGATCCACCGCGGGACGCCAATCGGCGTCAACGGCGAGAACATGTCGCACGCGACGATCGCCGACGTGACCGGCGATCATTTGCCAGTTTCGGCCAAGCGTCGCCAACTCGACTTTTTGCAAACCATGAATCGTCGTCATCTCGCGGATCGACCGGGGGATGCGGAGCTCGACGGCGTGATCAAATCGATGGAGCTGGGCTTCCAGATGCAGGCCTCGGCTCCCGGCCTGCTCGACCTGAGCGACGAGTCTCCGGCGACCTTGGAGCGCTACCGCGTCGGCAAGCAGGAGAAAAGGATCGGCACCTGCCGCATGTCGGACTTCGGCCGGCAGTGCCTGCTCGCGCGGCGATTTGCCGAAGCGGGCGTGCGTTTCATCGAGTTGAATCACGGCAGCTGGGACCAGCACAAGAATCATCGCCGGGACCTGGAGGCAAATTGCCAGGTCACCGACGCGCCAGTCGCGGCATTGCTGGAGGACCTCGACCAACGAGGCATGCTGGAGGAGACGCTGGTGGTCTGGGGCGGTGAGTTTGGTCGTCCGGGATTAACGCCCGACAACGGGAAGAACGAGACCGGTCACAACGCCAACGGCTTTACGTTTTGGATGGCGGGCGGTGGAGTGAAGGGCGGACACGTTCACGGCAAGACCGATGAGAAGGGCGGGCGAGCAGTCCAGGGCAAAGTGCATTTCCGCGATCTCCACGCGACCATCCTCCATGCGATGGGCCTGCCGGCCAACGATCTGACCTTTCATCACGCCGGACGAAAACACCGCCTCACCGGCCCCGAAGGCGGAAAAGTGGTCAAAGAAATCTTCGCCTGACCGCAGATGGCGCGGAAGACTTTTTAACCACGGATTACGCGGATGTCACGGATGGAGGAAAGGCGGGCGAACGCCTTGTTTTTTGATCCGTGTAATCCGCGGTTGAATGACTTTCCTCCGAAGTTCTTTACGTCATCTTCAGGTTCTTCAGCGGTTGCCCGCCGACGTGGCTACTTCGGAGCGACTAGAAACACGTTGTTGTTGATGAATTCGCCGGGCTTTGGATAGCGGCAGGTTCCGTCGAAGTAGAGAATCGGCGGCGGCCTGCCCGCGGGCAATTCGTTGACTCCGGTGGGACGTTCCATGGTGGCCATGTTGAACATGGCTCCCGGCTTCACGATCGATTGGACTTTAAACGTTTTGCCCCGATCACGCGAACTGAGCAGGACCAGGCGCTTGACCGGTTCTTCGCGAAAGACGGTTGTCCGAAGCGGCTTGCCCTGCGTCCAGCCGTCGTCCAGCGGCGTGAGCTCAAGCAAAAGGTGGAGGGTGTCGGCGGAATCAATGGAAAGCGCCACCGACACGCCCATCGGTCGCAGGTCGGAAAAGGCATTTTCGGCGGCGGTCACCCTGCGTTGCGTCCATTGGCCGTCCTTGTCGGCCGAGGCGAGAATGACTTCGCCGGGTCGTTCGACGTGGGAGACATAGGCGACGAAAGGGCTCCCCTGTGAATCCGCAACGATATTGCCGCGAGAGTTGATCCAGGGCCAGGTCACGACCTTGAGACGCGGCGTCGAGTCGTCCAGCAGCAGATCCATGTCCTCGGGTCGGGCGGGGATCTTCACCGGATTGCCTGCGGCGGTTCGCCAGGTCTTCCCTTCGTCTGGGCTGCGCATGTAGCAGAGCGCCTGATGTTTGCCGCTTTTTCCTTCGTAGACGTTGCAGATGAAATGAAGCGTTCCCTGGCGGTCGACGGTGAGGCCGGTTGTAAACCCCGCGTAGCCGGAGTATTCCTTGGCGCGTTTCACTAGGCGCAGGCCCTCGCTCCATTTCCCGTCAGGGGTGCGAATGTAAAAGTCCGCCCCCTTTTGACCGTGCGCCCGTGCAGCCATGAAAATCCTGTTGTCGCGGCCGCAGGCGATCGAGGGATACGTGCCCACGCCGGCCGCCTCGACAGGCCCCCATTCGGAGCCGTCGTTGGGGCGCAACGAGCGACGATAGGACATGGTCGAATTGTGGCCGCTCAGGACGACATGCAGATGACCTTCGCGATCCACGGTGATGACGGGGCGGGCGTGGTTGTCAACTCCCTCATTCAGGGAGAATTCCTTGGACCATTCGCCGGTCGCGCGGTCCAAGGTGCGTATCTTGTTGAAGTAGCCGCGCTTTGCCGACTTCTGCCAGACCACATGCGTTTTGTCGGCAAAGGTGACGATTTTGTTGCCGGCGCCGGTGGTTGCGCGCTCGCTGCCGTTGGTGGCGATCAAGGCCGGGCCGCCGGCGTTCGTTTGCAGATGATTGCGCGGGCTTGCGGCGGCGTGGGATTCGTTCGCCGCCGCGAATGCCAGGGTCAACAGCGGCGAGAAGCGCAGTAAATTCAGAAGTTTGGGGGAGGTTTTGCGAGTCATTTGAGTGAATCTGGTTTATCGGGTTAAATATCAAATTCAGCCGGATGCAAGTCTTCTATTCACGCCTCGGAGTTGCGAGCAGGGATATATAGAGATTGCAGAGCGGCATGTTGGAGGACACCTGGGTCGTCTGGGGCGTCGAATTTGGCCGGCCGGGCCTGACGCCAATGGCTTTGCCTTCTGGATGGATCGAAGAGCAATCAGTCCTGCTTTCCACATCATGAAACATACGATCATCAAAACCTTCGTTCTGGCGGCCCTGGTTGCGTTGGCTCCATTTTTATCGGCGCTGGGGCTGGATGAAGAGTCGGTGAAAATCTTTTCCGGCGAACCGCGTCTGCTAATTGTGCACGGTTATTCGACCTCCCAACATTGGTGGGCGTTTCTTCAACGGAAGATTGATCGTCATATGGGCGGCCCGGGCCGGAGCTCGGTGGAAGTGCGACTCTGCAACAAGGGCGGCACGCCAATCGCGCGCTGGATGAATCTTCAGGACGGCACGCGAAGCGCCGCCTGGGAGCGCATGCTGACGCCTGCGCGCGGAGGCGCGACAAAAAGTCCGTCGAAGGGCAAGGCGGGAGTCTCGAGCCGCATTCTGCAACGCTACGACAGGGACAAGGACGGCAAGTTGAACGGGGAAGAGCGTGCCGCGTTTGAAAAGGCGCGGCGCGAGCGGGGCAGAAAATAGCGCCGAGTGGCAGGTCCCGAGGGCGGGAAAGTCGTCAAAGAAATTTTCGCCTGACCGCAGATGGCTTTTCAACCACGGATTACGCGGATATCACGGATAAGCAAACAAGGCGTTTGACCGCCTTTACTCCATCCGTGGCATCCGCGTAATCCGTGGTTAATTCTTTTCCGCGGTTGCTATGCCATCTCCAGGTTGCTCAGCGGCTTCTCGCCGCTGGCGAACTCGTCGGTTTCGATTCCGAGGCGTTGGAGCATGGAGACGTAGAGATTGCAGAGGGGAGTGTTGTTGGCGCCGTTGTAGGCGAGATGCTGGCCGTGCTTGAAGCCGCCGCCGGCGAGGAGGACGGGGAGGTTGTCGTTGTTGTGAACGTTGGCGTCTCCCATGTTGCTTCCGTAAAGGATCATGGAGCTGTCCAGCAGCCGGCGGCCGCCGGCTGGTTTTGCGGCGAGTTGTTCGATCAACTCTCGCAGGACTTGCATCTGGCGGTGGTCGACGCGTTCGAGTTGCGCGATCTTTTCTTTCGATTGCCCGTGGTGGCTGAGGTTGTGGTAGCCGGTTCCAGACTTCTCCTTGTCACTGATCTCGAACACCGGCGTGGCGAAGGCGTCGACCATCAGGGTGACGATGCGGGTCGAATCGCTCTCCAGCGCCAGTTGCGCCATGGAGAGCATCAGTTGAAATTTCTCGAAGAATTTCGCCTTGTCGAGAATGTCCTTCGGAGGTTCGCGGTCGGTTGAGGGTTTGGCTCGCTGCTCCCATTCTTCGGCGGCGTGGAGCCCTTCCTCAAGCTCGCGGACGGAGGTGAAGTACTGGTCGAGTCGCTCTCGATCGTTGGCCCCCAGCCTTCTTTGAAAACCGCGCATATCTTCGCGGACGGCGTCAAGGATGCTGCCTCGCTCTTTCAGTTGTTGAAGTCGTTGTTCGACCTCGGCCTTGCTTCCTTGAACGAACATCCGTCGAAACAACGCCGAAGGTCGGTCTTCGGCGGGGAGCAGAACTCCGTCGCGTGTCCACGAAAGACTGCGGTTCGCACGGTCGATGTTGACGCCGAGATTGAGGGTGGGGAAGCGGGTTTGTTGGCCGAGGCTCTGCACCGCGAACTGATCGAGCGAGATGGAGTTGCGGAAGCCGCTGCCGGTCGGATCCTTCGCGCCCGTGAGAAAGCAGTTTTCCGTGGAGTGGCCACCCGAAACCGCGGGATGCGAGAGTCCGCTGAACACGGTGAAATCGTTTCGGAAATCTTTCAGTTCCTGGAGGTAGGGAGAGAGCGTGTATTGCGCGCCCTCGTTCGATGGAAAGAAGGGCTTCGGCAGCACGCCGAGATTGTTTGAAATGAGAAGCATGCTGCGCGGCGCTTGCGGTCTCGTCGCGTCCTGGCCGAACACCGTCGTCATGCAATCGAGCATCGGCAAGGCCATGCCGACGCCCATGCCGCGAAGGAAGCGACGGCGGCACAAGGGCGTTGTCGCGATGTGGGTTGGTTTCATCGGTTCATTCATCGTGGCCAAGAAAGATGCGGCTTTGTATCAGGCCGTGCAGCAGATCGCGGACTCGGTAGCCGTTGGCTTTGTTCCGATCGAGGATGGCTTCAATCTCCCGACGGTCGGAGAAGCGGACGGGGGTTCCAGTCGCGTAAAGCGTGAGCTGATGCAACAGGTTTCGCGCCAATTGCCGCGGCTCGGCGGCGAGGAGTTTCTTCAGTTCGTGGACGTTCTCAAACTTGCTGCCATTGAGCAGTTTGCCCGCGGACTCGACGGGCGCTCCGACGTAGTAGGTGTAGGGATGACCGGCGCGATCGATGCCGGTGATCTTCTGGCCCTTCTCCATGCCGCGATAGCGATCGCGCCAGGCGCCCATGATGTCAAAGTTTTCGAGAGCGAAGCCGACCGGGTCAAAGCGCGCGTGACAGGCGGCGCAGGATTTGGATTCGGTATGTTTGGCGAGCAGCGTCTTGATCGTTGTCGCCCCGCGAATGTCCGGTTCGATCGCGGGTACGGATTTGGGCGGGGGCGGGGGCGGGTCGCCCATAAGTTTCTCCATTGCCCACACGCCGCGCAGCACGGGCGAGGTGGACGTGCCGTTGGCGGTCAGCTTGAGAATGGACGCCTGCGTGAGCAATCCGCCGTAGGGGCTCCAGGCCGGGAGAGAGACGCGACGCATGGCGGAGCCGGATTCGCGGGGCAGGTCGTAGTGCCGGGCGAGGCGGTCGTTGACAAACGTGAAGTCGGCGTCGACGAGCGTCGTCGCGGGCAGGTTCTCGCGGACCATGGCGCGGAAGAAGGCGCGGGTCTCCCGCTCCATCGAATCGACCAGGTAGTCGTCTTTGCGATACTCCGGGTAAAGTCGGTTGTCCGGGATGTCCCGACGCAAATCGCGAAGGTCGAGCCACTGATCGGTGAAATCCTCGACGAATCGCTCGAAGCGTTTGTCGGCGATCAGTCGTTCGACTTCGGCGTGGAGAGTCGCGGCGACGCGCAGCTTGCCGCTCGACGCGAGCTGGCGAAGGCGTTTGTCGGGGGAGCTGTTGTGAAGCAAATGCGAGAGCCGTGAGGCAATGGCGAACTGGCTCTCCGCGCCCTGGCCTGGTTCGGAAAGGTAAAGGACATGTCCCGAACAGAGAAATGCCTGATAGCCCTTCATCATCGATTCGGTAAAGGAGGCGCCGTCCTTCAGTTTTGCGGCGATGAGATTCAGGTAGGTCTGGAGGGTTTCTTCCGTGATCGGTTTGCGCGCGGCGCGACGGGCGAAGCTTCGAAACAGCCGTTTCGCGTCCCGGGCCTGATTCTCCGAAACGACTTCGACGCTGAAACGAGAACCCTTGGTCGCGGGCCGAATGGGCAAATCGCCGAACAGGACGCAGTGTGACGGCGGTGGCCATGCTTGGGATGGAATGGGGCCTTCGACCTCGAGCCATTGAAAGGCGGCGCCCGGGTGGCCGTCGCGCGGCATCGGCGGGAAGTCGTAGTAGAAGCCCCCATCGGTGCGGATGAAAGGAACAGGCAGCCCGAGCAAGCTGTACTCAAACACCTCGCCCTGCTTGAGGCGGATCGTGGTTTCGAACGTTTTGGGCTCCGGTTGCAGGTCCATCCAGCCGCCCGTCTCGCGGACATCGCCGGAGACATCCGGGCCGGATGGCTGGCGCGCGCGAAAGCTCATGGGCAAGGGGTCGTAGGCGGGGACGATGCGGTAGTCGCGCATCTGTCGCACAGCGCGGCCAGAAAAACGCACGCGATAGGCGCCGTCGTGTTGCGCCCGAAAGCCGCGTGGGTAGCCGTAGAAGGGCCATGCGGCCGAACGGAAAAGCGCTAGTTCGAGCGTCTCGTCTCGTCGCTGCTTGGGCGTCATCTTCTGGAGTTGGGCGTTGGAGATTGGAACCATCCTGCCATTGCGAGCGAAGAACATTGCTTCACGTTCGCCGTAGGTCGTGAGCGCGGGAAATAGATCGGTTCCCGTCATGCGCACGAGCTTGGATGGCGTTGGCTTTACGTCGCCGGCGACTGCGGCGGCGAGGGCGGTTTCGGAGGCGTCGAGATAGCCTTCGAGCTGAACGCGCGACATGTCGAGCAGGGCCGAGACCTTGGAGAAACCATGCGAATCGCGATCCTCAGGGAGTTTGTCGCGCACATCGAGATGCGGGAGCTCGAGCAGGTCGCGCAAGTTGTTTTCGTATTCGACGCGTGTCAGTCGGCGAACGGGTCCGCGGCCGTTGGCGCTGGCATCGGCCAGGTCGGCGTCATGGATTGCGGCTCCCAGGATTTTCAAGAAACCTGTGCGCTGCTCCGTCGGCAGATCCTTGGACTTCGGCGGCATCTCGCCTTTCTCGATTCGGTCATGAATGTGCGTCCACCTTGCGCGCGATTTCGAGTTCCCAAGCTCGAAGGGGACTTTCGTGAGATCCAGATCGCCTTTGGCTGTCTCGCTGTCGTGGCAGGTCAGGCAGGCTTCACGAATCACGGATTGGATCGGGTCTGGCGGCTCCAGGGAGGGCGCGGCGGCGACCGCCAAATGGCAGCTCAGCGCAATGCCCAGTGCGGGCAGCCAGCCTCGCCGGGGCGGCAATGGAATCGCGACGCTCATCAATGTCGTAGTTTGGCGTCTGAATCGCCGCGCTCAAGAACGGAATGAACGCCAGACGCGCCTGGGGCGCATCCCATTTTTCAGGAAGCTCGGCCCTTACGAATGAAATGGGACACCGAGGATCGCCGCCGTCGCGGGATCCCGCGGATGCGGGACGGCGTCCGTCTCCACAACTGAGAGGGACGCCGTCCTCGGTGTCCCATCTCGTTCGGGCAGGTCGTGCTTGCCGTTATTCGCGATTTGAAGTGGATTTGGAATCGGACGCGCGAACCACGACGTCGTCGATGATAATGCCATACCTGCCGCCGTTCTGCATCCAGAGCAGTTTGCGTTTGGCGGCTTTGAATCCCGGGCGTTTCAGGGTCGTTGTCCAGATCGTGTCGTCGATCGCAATGGTCACGGTTTCGTCGCGGAAGACGAGTTTCACTGTGTGCCACTTGTTTTCGCGGAGATCGATTCTTTCGAGTCGGAGTCGTTCGTTTAAACGGTAGGCGCCGCTGACTTTGTCGGGCGGGCGAGTGATTTGTCGGGCCGTGTGATTCTCGTCGCGTGAGTGACCGTCGATCTGGAGTTGGACGGTCTTGCGCGTGAGTTTGACGCGTAGCATGTGGTCAACGCTTCCGAAGCCGTCGTCGCCATCGACGAAGAACCACAGCCAGCCTCCATCCTGAAGGTGGCGGTAGCGAAAGGAAAGGGTCAGGTCCGTTCCGTCGACGGGCATGTAGACCATGGGGGGATATTTGCCGCCGCTGGAGCCGCGCGTCCAAAGTGCGCCGTTGCGGACCTCGGTGTTCTTGTTCGGAATTTGCGTGATGAATCGCTTCGGATCGAAATCGTCGTCGAAGGTTTCGTGGATGGCGCGGACGGCGGCTTTCAAGTAGCCGAGCGAGACGAGGAATTTGTCCAGTTCGTCGAGGGTCTTGTGGTAGTAGCGGTTGGCTTCGGCGCGGGGTTCGCCCTTGCCGCGGCCGGGATTGTAGAAGCCATGCGGCTGCCGTTTGTAGGCCTTCAGCTCACAACGATTGCCGGCGTCGGTCATGGCTTTGGCGAATAGTTGAACCGTCGGGAAGGGGACGGCCTGATCCTCCTCGCCGTGAAAGATGATGCTTGGTGGCAGCCCGCTCCGGACAAATCGATCGGGCGAAATTTCCTCGGGGCGTCCGTCCGTGCGCCCGCGAATGTCAGCGAATTTTTCCGCGGTCAGCAGATCCGGATGGTCTTTCACTGGCGCGAGCGTCACGGCGGGATTGTAAAGGAGCAGCGCGTTGGGCGCTGAACTGACGTCCTGGTTGTCGCCGTCTTCGAATCCCGGGATCAACGCGGTCGCGGCGGCAAGATGTCCGCCGGCTGATCCGCCGCCCGCGGCGACGCGATCGGGGTCGACGCCGAGTCGTGCGGCGTTCGCGCGCACCCAGCGGATGGCGGCTTTGGCGTCGCGCAGGCAGTCCTGGGGAAAGACGTTGTGTCGGCGTTGCACGCGGTAGTCGACGGAGATGGCCACCATGCCGCGCTCCGCCAGATGCAGGCACTGCGGTAGAAACTGTCCTGGAGAACCGCCGCGCCAACCACCGCCAAAGAAGAACACCGCAGCGGGCCGCTTGTCGGCGGGCTTGTGATCTTTGGGCTGGAAGATCCAGGCGTTGAGTTTGACGTCGCCGATCTCGCGGTAAACTTCCACTCGCGAGCCCGGCATTTCTGGCGGGTATTTCCAGCTGGTGGGAGGTTCGGGCGGATCGTCGGCGGCTTGCAGCGTGGCCAGCGGAGCCAGTAGCAGAGGCGTGCATAGGAAGACGATCCGCCGCGCTGAATTTCGAATATGTATGGAAGTCATTTCATGAATTGTTTTTGCTGAAAACGGACTCGCAGGCTCGTCCCTCCATGGCGATTTTCGCGAGATCCGATTTGGAGGGACGAGCCCGCGAGTCCGGCCTTGAAATCTATGGAAAGGCCCTTGGCGACCGAGATCTGTGTGCGCGGGCGCTTCATCGCGTTTGCTTTCGGTTTGCCGGCTTCCAGAATTCGCGGACGGCGCGCTCCCATTCGTCGGCCATGATTTGATGGCCCCGATAGGTGGGATGAACGCCGTCCCAGATCCAGTAGTCGGCGCGCGCGCGCTTGATGGCATCGTCGAACGCCTGCTGGAACTGCACGAGGGCGGCGCCATGTTTCTTTGCGAGTCGGGCGGTGATCTTCTGCCGCTGCTTGATTCCCGCGAACCACGTCTCCCAGTTCGCCGCGCGCTTCCCGACGGGCAGGCCGAAGGGTTCGCAGAGCACGAGTTTCAATTTTGGATTTGCCGCCCGCGCGTCGGTGAGGATCTTGTCGTAGGCGCGCTCGTATTCCTCCATGGAGACGCCCTTGCCGTTGTCGTTGACCCCGATGAGGACGCTGAGAATATCCGGTTTCAGATCGAGCGCGTCTTTTTTCCAGCGTTGTTCCAGATTGGGCGCGGTGTTGCCGCTGACACCGCGATTGATGAAATCGAGCTTCGCTTTTGGAAAGGCCGCTCCGTGTCTCGCGGCAATGATGAAGACGTAGCCGTGTCCGAGAATGTGGTTGGGATCCGCGTTGCGTCCGCGTTTGCCGTCGGTAATGGAATCGCCCTGAAACAGGATGCGAGAACCGGGGGTGAAGGCGGGGATGGGCTCGGCGGCCTGGAGCGCCGCCAAGGGCGTCAGCAGCAGGGCTGCGCCGAGCGTGAGGAGTCTTTTCATTCTATCTTATGCCAGCACATCCTCGATCACATGGCCGTGGACATCGGTGAGGCGGCGTTCGAAGCCGTTGTGGTAGTAGGTGAGGCGCTTGTGATCGAGACCGAGCAGATGGAGGACGGTCGCGTAGAAATCGTAAACAGTCGTGATATCGACGGCGGCCTTGTAGCCGAATTCATCGGTGGCGCCGTAGGTGAAGGGCGCTTTGACTCCCGCGCCGGCGAGCCAGGCGGTGAAGCCGGCGGGGTTGTGGTCGCGGCCGCTGGCGCCTTTCTGAAAGGTGGGCATGCGGCCGAACTCCGTGCACCAGACGACGAGCGTGTCTTCGAGCAGGCCGCGCTGTTTGAGATCGGCGAGCAGAGCGGCGGTGGGCTGGTCGAGGACGGGGCCGTGTTTGGCGTATTGCTTCTCGAGAGATTTGTGTCCGTCCCAGTTGCTGACGCCTTCGCCGCCGGTCTGGTAGGCGCCGTTGAAGAGCTGCACGAAGCGCACGCCCTTCTCGATGAGCCGCCGGCCGAGGATGCAGTTTTTTGCAAAGGAGGCTTTCAATGGATTTGCAGCGTCGTCGGCTCCGTACTGTTTCAGAATGTGCGCGGGTTCGGTGGAAAGGTCGCTGACCTCGGGGACGCTGAGCTGCATGCGCGCGGCGAGTTCGTAGCTGGCGATCCGGGCGGAGAGCTCGCTGTCGCCGGGATAGCCTTCGAGGTGTCGTTCGTTCATCCGTTTCAGAAAACTGCGAGTCGCGCGATCGGTCTTGGCGCTGAGGCCGGCGGGACGGTCGAGATTGCGCAGCGGTTGGGTCGCGTTGAAATCCGTGCCCTGATAGGCGGCGGGAAGGAAGCCGGGCCCCCAGTTGTTGACGCTGGATTGCGGCGTCCCGCGGGGATCGGGAATGGCGACGTAGGCGGGGAGATTTTGGTTTTCCGTGCCCAGCGCCCAGGTGACCCAGGCGCCGGCGCTGGGGAAGCCATCGAGCGTATATCCGGTGGACATGAAGTTCTCGCCGGGGCCGTGGGTGTTGGTCTTGCCGGTGAGCGAATGGATGAAACACATGTCGTCGGCCATGGCGCCGAGCATGGGGACGAGTTCGGAAACCATCTTGCCGCTCTGGCCGCGCGGTTTGAATTCCCAGGGGCTCTTGGTGAGATTGCCCTGGGCGCCCTGAAAGGTGACGAGGTCCTCCGCGCCGGGCATGGGCTGGCCGTGGCGTTTGATCAGCTCGGGCTTGTAGTCAAAGGTGTCGAGCTGGCTGCAGGCGCCGGAACAGAAAATGACGATGACGTTCTTCGCCTTCGCGGCGAAGTGCGGATCGCGCGCGGCGAAGGGAGCGGCGGAGTCGATCCGCGGGCGGTTGGGTGTCTTGTCGGCGGCGAGGAGACGGTCGGCTTGCAGCAGGCTGGCGAGCGCGACGCCGCCGAGGCCGGTCGACATGTCACTCAGGAAACTGCGGCGGTTAAGAAGATGTGGAGTGGGCTGAGCCATGTTATTCCTTTGATTTGTTTTCCGGCGTTTCGTCAGGTGGCTCTTCGCTATTTGATTTGCTTTTCTCTCGAAACCTCCGGGCGGCGTTCAGCAGATTTGTTGCCTTTTCTATGACGATCTTGTTTGTTGCAAGCGAGAGGATGCTTGATTTCAGGTTGGTCGCTGATGCCCCATTGGTTTTTCGATCGATGGGCGCGATTCTTGGCGGTGGCTGGGAGGCATCGTCGTCTGCGTCCCAAATAGGAAATGTCCAAAAGGCCAACATCACAACAAAGACTACCCCCCATGAGGCACCGACCAGGCGATCCTTGAACAACCGCTTTGGATCCTGTTTCCACTGTTCCCGCTTAAATTCGCGAAAGCGACTTGAAAGCGCGAATCGAATGCCTTGAATGACCCCGGCAAGAGCGTAGGCCGTGCCTCGAATGATCATTTCGAGGATGGCGAATACTCCTTCAATAAAATCCGCCATTATGTTCAAGGAATAAAGACAAACTCGTTGGCGTTGAGCATGGCTCGGGTGAATTGATGTAGGCCTTCAGCTTTGATGAAAGCCTCGGCGTCTTTCAACTCGTCCGCGGTCGCGTCTCTCCCGAAGCACAGCGTGAACGCGAGCTTGATTTGATCGGCGGTGGATTTACCTGCTTCGGTGTGCAGGCGCTTTGCGAGGAGTTCCGCCTGTTGGTTGACGAAGATGCTGTTCAAGAGATTGAGCGCTTGGAGCGGGGTGGTCGAGCGGCTGCGTTTGGGGACGACCTGGCTGGCGTCCGGGCAATCGAAGACGCCAAAGACGGCGTCCTTTTCCTGCCTCACCTTGGTCATGTAGACCATGCGCCGCCAATCTTCCGGGCCAAAACTTTTCTTGGGAAAGTAGTGCCGCACATTCTCCGGTTCGATTTCGAAGGCGCTGAATCCTGGGCCGCCGGATTTCAGATCGAGAACGCCGGACGCCAGGAGGAGGCAATCGCGAATGGCTTCGGCTTCAAGGCGCCGGGGCGGGAAGCGCCAGAGGAGGCGGGTGGCGCCATCGATCCGGAGCGCGTCCGATTGGGGGCGGCTGTCCTGACGCCAGGTCGCGGATGTCAGAATCAGGCGGTGAATGTGTTTGAGCGACCAGTCTTTGTCCATGAGCTCGGAGGCGAGCCAATCCAGAAGTTCGGGGTGAGTTGGCGGTGTTCCGTTGGCGCCGAAGTCACTGGGAGTGTCGACGATGCCGACGCCGAAATGAAACTGCCAAAGGCGGTTGACGATCACCCGCGCGGTGAGCGGGTTGTCACGATCGGCGATCCATTTGGCCAGCGCCAGGCGGCGTTCCTTTTCGGGTGAATCCTTCTTCAGTGAAAGCGCGCCGATCGCCTCGATGGCGTTGGGTTCGACCTGCTCGCGTTTGGCCATGGGCTCGCCGCGATAGAGGCGGTGAGTCGGTCCGGGCTGTGTGAACTTGCCAGCGTAGATCATCGTGGGCTTGGTGAGTTTTTCGCGGTTCTTTGAAAGAGCGGTCAACTCGGTGAGCCATTGACGACCTTGTTTGGCGATATCGGGCGTGTGCCTGGCGAAGTCATAGGTTGTGTCGATGGTTTTGCCCTTCGAGGCAGGGAGTCGGTCGGCGGAGCTGGCGAGCAAGGTCCATTGGCCGAGTTTCGTCGCCGCCTCAATGCGATATTCCACGGGCAAGCGGTCCGTGAAGCGACCTTCGCGATCTCGCCCCCATTCGATGCGGTCGATGCGCGAGGCCTTCGTCAATTCGATTTGAACCCAGCCGCCGCTTTTGCTTTTGGAGATCCAGCTTTGGGTGTTGCCGTATTTGCCGTCGTTGATGTGCGCGAGCTTGTGAACGGGGTGGACGAAGTCGCCGGAGGAGCTGGCTTTGGCGCCGGCATGGGCGAGGGCGACATTCTGATTCCCGGAAAAGATTTCCAGCTCATCGATGCAGGGCTCGCTTGAACTGGATCTTTCAATCGTGAAACGAATGAAGCGCGCCTCGGTTGGCGGGAAGCGTTCGATGTTGTGTTTCGGGCTCAGGGCCGGGCGGAGATTGGGGCGCGCGGGCGGCGAAGCGTTTGCTGTCTCGTTGGCGACGGGTTCGAGAAGCAGGGCGTCGGCCGTAATGGCGGAGCCCGATTGTCCGCCTTGCAGCACAATGGCGGCGGTCGGTTCGAATTCGTGAATGCCCGCGTCCCAGAATCCGCTCCAAAGCGACTTGTTGATGACCTTGCCTGAGCCGTCCGCCAGGAGTTGCTGATCGACGCGGGCGATTTCCTTGCGGTCGTTTGTCGTTGTCGTTTCGCCATCGGCGTCGATCAAGAAGCGGGCGTCCCGGGTGTGGGTGGCATGCCCCGCTCCCCAGGAAAGCCAGACGCGGAAGCGGCCCTGAGCCAACGGGCGATAGGCCGCGACGTCTTTGCCGGGAAGATTGTTCCACCAGGTGTATTCGCCGCCGCTGATGTTGGGCATGCGCTTGTCGGATCCGGGATCGTCCGCGAAACCAGGCTGGGCGCCTTTGGGGTTCTTTCCCTTGCCTCGCGGTTTCTCCAATTGCTCGACGCCGATGCCGGCGGATTTGGCCAATTGCGCGTCGTCGATCAGCAGATGGGCGTAGTCCGATTTGCGAACGAATTTTTGAAGGCGTTCGCGCAGCTTGGCGATTTGGGCGTCGATCGTCGCGATCTTTGCGTTGCGTTCCTTTGGTAAAGGCATGGCGCGGTCGGCGTGTTCGACTCCAGCGAAAACGGCCTGAAGGGAGTAAAAATCCTTTTGAGTGACGGGATCGAATTTGTGGTTGTGGCAGCGGGCGCAGCCGAGCGTCAAGCCGAGGAATGCCGTGCCGGTGGTGTTGATCATGTCCGCGAGTTCGTCCTGTCGCTGGGTGAGGCGGAGCAGGGGGTCCTTGCCTTTGACCAGGTCGTGAGGGCCGGCGACGAGAAAGCCGACGCCGACCGGTTCGCCGAGCATGTCGCCGGCGACCTGTTCCCGGACGAATCGGTCGTAGGGTTTGTCGGTGTTGAAGGCGTCGATGATCCAGTCGCGATAGGGCCAGGCGTTGGGGCGCTCGCGATTGGTCTCGAAGCCGTGGGTTTCGCCGAAGCGCACGAGGTCGAGCCAATGCTGCGCCCAGCGTTCGCCGTAGCGCGGACTTTTCAGGGCGTCGTTCACGAGATTCAGCCAGGCCTGCGGGTCGGAATTGGCGACAAACGCATCGACGTCTTTCGCGTTGGGCGGCAATCCGTGCATGACAAGCCCGAGCCGTCGAATGAGTTTGCGGCGTTCGGCCTGCTGGGAGGGGGATAATCCTTTCCCGGTCAACTTGCGCCGAACGAAGGCGTCGATTTCATTGCCGTCGCTGGCGCCCGCGAATGATGGGGGTGTTGGTCGGACGACCGGCTTGAGCGACCAGTGTGTGGGTTGATTGCGTTCCTTGTCGGCGCCGTAGCTTGTCGGCGTAGATGCTCCCTGGGCGATCCACTCTCGTAGTGTCGAAACTTGATCATCGGACAGTCGTTTCCCCTTGGGCGGCATGACCAGATCGTCAACCGTGCCGCTGACCGCCTGGATGAGAAAACTCTTGTCCGGTTCGCCGGGGATGACCGCGGGTTCGCCGAGGTCGCCGCCGGCCAGCAGCAGGGACCGACGATCGATGCGAAACTTGCTCTTTTGTTTATCCGGGCCGTGGCAGTCGAGGCAATGCGCCTTGAGGATGGGCTCGACATCTCGGGTGAAATTGATCTCTGCGCCAATGGCGTTGAGCGGGGCAAAAGCGGAGATTGCCCCGGCCAATGCGAAAATTGGCCACGCGGCGGCGCGCGGGAGATTCTGGTGGGCTGGTCGTCGTTGGGGCATAGGCAATTCAGAGTTTCGTCAACGCATTGCCTCGCTCGGCGAGCGGAATCGAAACGGCGCGTCCGCCCTGGCGATGCGATTCGAATACGCCGCAGATCATTTCCACGGTGAGGCGTCCGTCGCTGGCGTCGCAGAGCGGCTTGCGGTTTTTCGTGGCGGCGTCGATGAGATCGCGCACTGGGATGACGTGGTTCAAGACTTCGGCGATGACGTCCGGTTGTCCTTCGGGCTCGCCGACGCCGGTGGAATTGATGGGGATCCAGGGGCGCGGTTTGTCGGTGGGTTGGAAGGGGTTTCCGGGAATCAGATGAGCGAGGGGTTTCTTGTCGCACTGAATGTTGAGGATGCCTTCGCTGCCGACGAGTTGGAGGCCGAAGCCCGCGTTCTTCGTCCCGTCGTTGGCGATGGAGTCGAAGGTGGCGATGACGCCCCGGGACATTTCGTAGCGCGCGTGGAGTTCGTTGCCGGCGAGCGGGCCGAGGCCTTCGGCTCCGTCCCTGACGTCGGTTTTGGTCACGCGCTTGCCGTCGTTGAGCATGACTGCCGAGCAGGACGTTGGATCGCCCCCGAAGTAGTAAATCAGGTTCAACACGTGAGAGCCGAGGACCCACAAGTCTTCGCCTCCTCCTCGCCGGTCTCCCTTGCCCCGGCCGCGGATCTCCAGGAGTTTTCCGATGCCGCCCTCGGCGATGAGCTTGTCGATGACCTTCAAAGTGGGGTGATATCGGTTGCGATGGGCGATGGCGATTTTGGCGCCGTGCTTTTCGCAGGCGGCGACGAGGCTGTCGGCCTCGGCGGGCGTGCGGCAAAAGGGCTTCTCGACGTAGACGCCTTTGGCGCCGGCTTCGATGGCGGCGAGCGCCATATCGTGACGCTGGTCGGCGTGGCGCGGGCAGACGGCGACGAATTCCGGCCGGACCTCTTTCAGCATTCTGCGGTAATCGCTGAAGCCCTGGTCGACCTTGAGTTTGGCGAGAGCCTTCTTGAGCCCGGCTTCGTTGGCGTCGGCGACGGCGACGATTTGGGTCTCGGGAATCTTAAGCCAGACCGTGTCGAGGCCATGGCCGAAATTGCCGCGGCCCGTGTGGCCGATGACGGCGACGCGATGTTTCCCGGCGGGCGCGGCGAGAAGCGAAGGGGCGGAGGCCGCGGCCAGCGCGGACACGGCGAGAAAGGAACGGCGGTTCATGCGTGTATGGTATTGGTCACGGAAGGCGAGGGGTCAAGCGGATCGTGTTTCAGTTTGATTCGGACCGTGATACGGAAATGGCTGAACCTTGACTGTTTTGACTTAGTTCAAATTTCTACAGCCAGTACAAAAGCGGCAGAGGACAGCCGCGGTCCATCCCGCATGCGCGTCAATCTAAGGAAAACACAGGCTACAACTCGACGAAGTGTGCCAGAAACTTTGTGGCAGCCGAGGTGACGAGGCTCATATTTGAATTGGGTAAGGAATAAATGAGCCTCGTTACCTCGGCTGCTACGTCCGTTCTTGGATCGCTTGCGCTATTCGCCCCACCCGCTTCGCGTATACTCAATCAACCTCTGGCATTCGAAATTAACGGAATGAATTCCGTTCTACGTTCCCCCGTTGCCAGTCCACTCGCAGCGGATGGAATACAGCGACGTGTTGCGGATTTTGATCCCCATCCGGACGGGCCGATCGCCGAGCGTCTGAATATCGGCTGGGCGGCGCGGACCGGTGCGAGAGCGAGCAGCGTGAGAAAACAGATTGCGATCAATCGGGTCATGGGGGCAATGTTGGCGGTCGAACGCGGGCGGCAATGGTGAGACGTGGATGTTTTCCGCCGGCCTGTAACCTGTGAACGACCTTTTGAATTATATGCTGCGGCTGGTGTCGCGGTTAAAGAATCGATCCCATGAAAGCTCTTATTCTCAATGAAGTGAAAAGCCCCTTGGTTCTTGCCGAGCGGGAGGACCCCAGCGCCAACGCCGGCCAAGCGGTTGTCCGACTCAAGGCGGCGGCGCTGAATCGTCGTGATTTCTGGATTACGCAGGGCATGTATCCCGGTGTTGAAGCTCCGTGTGTGTTGGGCTCCGACGGAGCCGGCGTGGTGGAATCGATCGGCCTCGGCGTGGCCTCGTCCCGGGCCGGGAAGGATGTCGTGATCAATCCGGGCATCGGTTGGGGATCGGACGAAGCGGCGCAGCACGGCAAGTTCAGCATTCTCGGTATGCCGAATGACGGAACCTTTGCGGAACGTGTTGTCATCCCGGCGGCGCAGCTCGTGGGAAAGCCCGAGCATCTTTCGTGGACGGAGGCGGCCGCGTTGCCGCTGGCCGGTCTGACGGCGTATCGAGCGGTGTTTTCACAGGGCGGACTTCAGGCGGGGCAGACAGTATTGATCACGGGGATTGGCGGCGGAGTCGCGGTGTTTGCGCTGCAGTTTGCGTTGGCGGCGGGAGCCAAGGCGCTGGTGACCTCGTCCTCGCCGGACAAGCTCGCTCGGGCCGCGTCACTGGGAGCGACGGCCGGCGCGAATTATAAAGATGAAGGCTGGGCGGCGGCGTTGGGCAAGGAGCACGGTCCGGTGGATCTCATCATCGATAGCGCCGGCGGCGAAGGCTACAACGACCTGCTCGAGCTCGTGAAGCCAGGCGGTCGAGTCGTTAACTACGGCGCCACCGCCGGTCCGCCGCGCAAGCTCGACATGTTCAAACTGTTCTGGAAACAGCTGCATCTGATCGGCTCCACGATGGGGTCGCCGGAGGACTTCGCGGCGATGGTCAAG
Organism: Limisphaerales bacterium; assembly: GCA_047618185.1. Lineage (GTDB taxonomy): Bacteria > Verrucomicrobiota > Verrucomicrobiia > Limisphaerales > JAYPEY01 > JAYPEY01. The sequence goes on along the minus strand of JBLHKZ010000013.1, from coordinate 13,156 downwards.
TTCGTAAACGAACATCAAATCAAGCCGGTGGTGGACAAGGTTGTTCCGTTGTCGGAAGGGCCGGAGTTGGTCGCGTCGATGGCGGACTCGCCGCAGTTTGGGAAGCTGGTGTTGGAGATCGATGCGTGAAGTGATCTGCAGTCGCTTTACCTGCCTTCGGCGGGTTGGACGGCTTTGTAGCGGCGCCTCCCGCGCGTAACGCAGCCATCCTGCCTGCCTCCGGCAAGCCGGAGCCCGTCGTTTCGAAACGCGGCGGGCGCCCTTGGGCCGAGTCGAATGCAGGCCGGATGCCTGCGTTACGCGCGGACGTATTGCACCCCGTAACGGGGTTGACGATTTTGAACATTCATCACATGTTCAGTGTCAACCTATCGATATGGAATCCGCGACAAAACCATTGAACCTCCGAACTCACCGGGCAACCGCTTGGTTTGCGTTGTTTGCGTTTGCGGCTTATCTGATCGTGCTTCCGATTCATCTGGCGACGGTCGCGCATTGCCATCAGCCCAAGGTTCACCCCCCTTCGGAATGCTGCGATCATCAGCATGAATCCAGCTCGAAGGAACACGAGCATCAGCATGAACACCATTCCGCGGACGAGCATATGCTCAACGCGGTCAAGCACGGCCACAGCCTGGTCGCCGTTGATTTCGTCTGGACGGGCGGCGTTGAAGTCGCGCCAGTTCGCTCCGTTGAGATCCTTTCGGGTCTGTCCGTTCTGATCAGCGATCTTTCTTCCGAATCCCCCCCATCTACCGGTTCGCGCGCGCCCCCTTGCGCCTGAACTCCTTCTCCGAATCTCTCTGACGCGACCGGTCTCGGACTGTGTTGCGTTGTTTCAGTTCCATTCTAATTCTGTTTTTTGCGTGTATGAAGCGTTCCAATTTAATCCGAAATCTTGTCGTAGCCTCGTTGACTGTAGGCCTCTGCCTTTCTGTAGTCGGCTGCAAACCCTCCGATGAAGCGTTGGCCGGCCACGGCCATAGTCATGGTCCCGGCGCCGATCCTCATGGCGACGAGCATGAAGAGCCCACCTTCGCCCTGACGGCCTGGGAAAACGGCTTTGAACTTTTTGCGGAACACGAAGCCGCTGAAACGGGCAAGTCTACGGAATTCATCGTTCACGTTTCCGAACTGAAGACCGGGAAGCCTCGGACGGCCGGCGCGCTGACGTTGACCTTGACGGCAGCTGGCGGGGAGAGCGTCACGGCGACAGTCGATAAGCCCGCGAGGCCCGGTATTTACCTGCCGACCTTGAAGATGCCCGGCGTCGGCATACTGGCTTTGAAGGCGAGCTTTACTCACAACGGCGCCCCCGTGGCGGTGAATCTGGGCGCGGTCACGATTTTTGCGAATCACGAAGCGGCCCATCACGGAGCTGAGAAGATCGAGGAGGTCGAAGGCATTTCCTTTCTGAAGGAGCAGCAGTGGCGATCGCCGACGCTGACCGCAACGGTCGGAATGCGTTCGCTGACGGAGCGATTGACCGTCCCGGGCGAGGTGCACGCGAGATCGGGCGATCGGGCGGCGGTGGTCGCGCCGGTGTCGGGACGCTTGTTGACCGTTGGCGACGGGCCTTTTCCGCTCGTCGGACAACGCGTGAAACGCGGCGAGAAGCTGGCGCGGGTGCAGCCTGTATTTTCTGAAATCGGGGCGCGTCTCGTGGAGGCACGTGCGGGGGTTGAGCGCGCTGCGGTCGAATTGGAGGACGCGAAGAAGACCCACGCGCGCATTCGCGGGCTGGCGGAGCAGGAGGCCAAATCGCAGCGAGAATTACAGGACGCGGAAACCGCGTTGCGGTTGGCCGAATCCGCGCACCAGGCGGCGAGGCGGCTTGAGATTGCCTACACTTCGGCGAGCGCGGGCATGCTCGAAGGCGCGGCCGACGCGGCGCCCTCGATTACGCTGACTTCGCCCATCGACGGCGGCGTTACGCGGCACCTTGACAAGGCGCGCGGTGAATTCATCCAGGAGGGAGAAACTCTGTTTACGGTGTTGAACAGCGAGTCCGTTTATCTGCACGGCAAGATTCCCGAAAGCCGAGCCATCGGCTTAAAAATGGTGACGGGCGCCCTGTGTGAAGTCGGCGGACCAGACGGCGAGCGCTTTGTCGCGCTGGGTGAGGGCGTCGGCAAGTTGTTGTCGATTGGGCGCGTAGTCGATCACGAGACGCGGACGGTCGCGATCCACATCGAAACGCCGAATCCGGACGGTCGTTTGCGCATCGGCCAGCGGGTCTCGCTGGCATTGGCGACAGGCGAGGCCAGAGAGGCGCTGGTGATTCCCGAGTCGGCGATTGTTGAAGAGGACGGCGTGTTCATGGTCTACGCGCAGGTGGCCGGTGAAACCTTTCAGAAGCGTCCGGTCAAGATCGGCATTCGCGACGGCGAGTGGGCGGAGGTTCTCGAAGGTCTCACGGCCGGCGATCGTGTCGTTGTGCAGGGCGCCTACTCGGTGCGTCTGGCCTCTCTGGGCGGCGGCGCCATTCCTCACAGTCACCACTAAGGCGAGCCATGGACACACTTATTCGTTTTTCCATGCGCAATCGGGCGCTCGTGCTCGTCAGCGCGTTTTTGCTCGTCGCCTATGGCGTCTTTGTTTCCACGCGATTGCCGGTGGATGTCTTCCCGGACTTGAGCGCGCCGACCGTAACTGTGGTGACCGAGGCGCACGGCATGGCTCCAACGGACTTGGAGCAGCAGGCGACGTTTCCGCTGGAAACTTCACTTAACGGAGCGGCGGGCGTGCGGCGTGTGCGCTCCGCGACAGCCGTCGGCATTTCCATCATCTGGGTGGAGTTCGATTGGGGCACGGACATTCGGGTCGCGCGTCAGATCGTGACCGAGAAGCTCGACCTGGTGACGGCGGATCTGCCGGACGAGGTGGAGAAACCTATTCTCGCGCCGGTCAGTTCGATCATGGGCGACGTGATGTTTCTGGGGTTGGCCTCGGACGCGCATTCGCCGACCGATCTGTTGACCTATGCGGACACCACGATGCGGCGGCGTCTGCTCGCCGTGCCCGGGGTGTCGCAGGTCATTCCCATCGGCGGCGGGCGAAAACAGTATCAGATCCGCGCGACTCCGGAGGCGTTGCGGGCCTATGACGTGACGCTCGATGAAATCCTTGAGGCCGTCGGCTCGGGTAATCGCAACATTTCGGCGGGCGTGTTGAATCAAAGCGGCTCGGAGTGGCTGGTCAATGGCATGGGGCGCATTCGCGGCACGTCCGACATCGCGGAAATCGTGATCAAGTCGCGGGACGGCTCGCCGGTTCTCGTGGGCGACGTGGCTTCCGTGGAGATCGGTTCCGCGCAGAAGCGCGGCACAGCGGCGGTCAACGGCGAAGAGGCGGTGATCCTTGGCATTCGAAAACAACCGCAGGCCAACACCCTCGAGCTCACGCGTCGGTTGGATCAGGTTCTCGATGAATTGGAGGCCGATCTGCCGAATGGCATGACGCTGGATCGAGAGATCTTTCGACAGGCGGATTTCATCGAAGTGGCGGTCGAGAATGTGGTGGTCGCTCTGCGTGACGGCGCGATTCTGGTCGTGCTCGTCATCATTGTGTTCCTCGGCAATTTGCGCGCGACCGTGATTACCTTGACGGCGATTCCTTTGTCGTTGGTCACGGCGTTGCTGACGCTGGACTGGCTCGATGTGACGGTGAATACGATGACGCTCGGAGGGATGGCGATCGCGATCGGCGCCCTGGTGGATGACGCAATCATCGATGTGGAGAATGTGTTTCGTCGATTGCGCGAGAATCACCAATTGCCGGAGAAGGAACGCAGATCGGTCGGCGCGATCGTATTGGCGGCCAGCATTGAGATTCGGCGCAGCATCACCTTCGCGACCGTGATCATCGTGCTGGTGTTTCTTCCGGTGTTCTTTCTCTCTGGAGTCGAAGGGCGGCTGCTCGCGCCGCTGGGACTGGCCTACGTGGTCTCCCTGCTGGCGTCGCTGGTGGTGGCCATGACCGTGACGCCGGTGCTTTGCTATTTCCTCCTGCCTTCGAGCAAGGCTGTGGCGCGGGAGAAGGAGGCCTGGTTGGCGGTCGTTCTCAAGAAGAGGTACGCGAAGATTCTGCCGGGCATCCTGCGGCATCCCTGGTGGTCGGCAATCCCGACGCTGGCGTTGCTGGCGTTGGCTGTATTTCAAATGACCCTTTTTGGCCGCGCATTTTTGCCGCCATTCAATGAAGGCAGCCTGACCATCGGAGCGGTGACGCTGCCGGGCACGTCATTGGAGGAATCCGACGAGATCGGGAAACAGATCGACCGGATTCTCAAGGGCCATCCCGAGGTCGCGTCGTTCGGACGGCGCACAGGGCGTGCGGAGCAGGACGAACATGTGATGGGCGTCGAATCGTCGGAGATCGAAGTGCAGCTCAAGATGCGGGATCGTAGCAAGGAGGAATTTCTCGCCGACTTGCGCGTGGATTTCGGGACGCTGCCCGGAGTAAACGTCGAGATTGGACAACCGATTTCCCATCGCATCGATCACATGCTGTCGGGCACGCGCGCCAACGTCGCGGTGAAGATCTTTGGCCCGAATCTGCACGACCTTCGGACGATTGGCGGATCGGTGCGAGACGCGATGTCCGGCGTGGCCGGAGTGGAGGATCTGGCGCTCGAGCAGCAACGCGACGTGCCGATCCTGCGCATCCAATTTGAGCGAAGCGCGATGGCGCGGCACGGCCTGACCGTCGATCAGGTGGGACGTCATATCAACGCGGCGATCCAGGGCGAGAAGGCGACGGAGGTTCTCGAGGGACAAAACCGATTCGATCTGGTTGTGCAGCTGAAACGGGACGCGGATTGGCGGATTGAGACCCTCGGCGACCTGCTCGTTGCGACGCCGGCCGGACCGCGCATTCCCTTGCGGGACGTCGCCAGGATCGAGCGCTTCACGGGGCCCAATCGCATCAGCCGCGAACAGGTGGAGCGGAAGATCGTGGTCTCCTGCAATGTCGCCGGGCGCGACGTGACCTCCGTGGTGAACGACTGCCGCGCCTTGATCGAGCCCGTGATCGCCGATCATCCGGGCTATCGCGTGGAGTTTGGCGGCCAGTTCGAAAGCGCGGCGTCGGCGACGCGGACGATCACGGGGCTGGGTATCGGCGTGATCATCGGGATCGGTTTCCTCCTGCACATGGCCTTTGGGTCCGGCCGGGACGCGGCGCTGGTGATGTTAAATCTCCCGCTGGCGCTGATTGGCGGTGTGGCCGGTGTCTATTTCTCCGGCGGCGTGCTGAGCGTGGCCTCCCTGATCGGATTTATCACGGTGTTTGGCATCGCCGCTCGCAACGGCATTATGCTCGTTTCGCACATTCGTCACCTTCAGGAGGAGGAGGGCGTCGGCGATCTTTACGAGGCCGTAAGGCGAGGCGCGATCGAGCGGCTGGCTCCGATCCTGATGACGGCGTTGGGCACGGGCCTGGCGCTCATCCCCCTGGCGCTGGGCGCCGGACAACCGGGCAAGGAGATCGAGACGCCGATGGCGATCGTGATTCTCTTTGGCCTATCCACCTCCATGTTGTTGAACATGGTGATCGTGCCCGCGCTTTATCTTCGTTTCGGCAAACCCGCGAAACCTCAACCGATTGAATCATGAAAATACGCATCGCAACTCTCGTTCTTTGTCTGGCCGCGGCTTCGCTGTCCGCGGCGTCCACGAATGACGTTTCGCTTTCGCTGGAGAATGTCATTCGCATCGCGGAGCAGAACGCTCCCCAACTGAAGGCCTCCCATGCGCGTTGGATCGCGGCCGAGCATCGCGCCCGGCAGGCGGGCCTGCCGCCGAATCCACAGCTCGTGATTGGCGCGGAGGGTTTTCGCGGGCGCGGAAGCGGCGAGTATGTCGCCGGGGTCTCGCAATCGATTCCGCTGGGTTCGCAACGAAGGCTTACAAAGGAAGTTGCCGCTGCCGAGCGAGACCAGGCCGGGTTGCGCTTCGAAGCGGCTCGGAGCGACGTGCGGCGACGGGCGCACGGCGCTTTTGCCACGGCCCTGTTCGCTCAGGAAAGCGAGAAGCTGCATGGGGAGCGGCTCGTGGTTCTGGAGTCCCGTTTGCGCATCGCCACGGCTCGCAGCGATGCGGGCGATCAAATCACCGAGCGCGCCGAGCTGGCTCACGCCGATCTCGATCATGAACAGCTTGATCGCGAATCCGCGTTGACGGTGCGGCGCAAGGCGTTCCTCGCGCTGGCGACCGTCATCGGTCAGCCCGATCTGGCGATCGTCGGCCTGCGCGGTGAATTGGAGCTGGAGTTGGGCATGGACGAGATCCGTCGGGCGGCGGATTCGCTGGACGAATTGCCGGGTCAGCGAGCGGCGGACCGGGAGGAGGCCATTGCCCGATTGCGCGCCCAGGCGGCGCGCGCGTCGCGGATTCCATCGCTGAATCTGAAATTGCTCTATCGTCGCGACCAGGCGAGCCGAAAGAACGGAATGGATATCGGTGTCGGATTTGCGATTCCCCTGTTCGACCGAAAGAAGGCTGCGGTGAAGTCCCACCTTTCGGACGCGGACGCCGCGCGGGAAGAGGCCGTGCTGCTTCGCCAGCAAACCCGGCTTTCTTTTGAGCAGCTGGCGGCAGATTTGGAGATGGCGTTGAAGAGATCCGATCACATTCGCGAGGAGATTTTGCCGCATCACGCCCAGATCGTGGTCCGTCATCGGCTGCTCTTCAGCGCCGGTGAGACCGACCGCGACAGTTATGACGCGGCACGGCTCGAACACGCCCTCGAGCGGCGGCATTACCTCGATGGGCTGAGAGAAGTTCACCGAATCTGGGCGGCGCTCAGCGCGTATCAATCGGCAAAGAACGTGGCGCGGAATTGAAGGCCAGGACGCCGGGGACGGCGTCCCAGTAAGCAGCGTGTGATCCGCGTCCTCAATGAACAATGCAACTAAGACGGATGCCGTGAAAATGAGACGCTTCCGGAAAGCAGCCGCGACCGTATTTGTTATCGGCGTCGCGACTGTAGTCTTGATTCACATCGAATCCAGGGAGCCGTCTTACGAGGGGAAAACGTTGACTGAATGGCTTCATCTGGTGGAGCGGGAGGGAGATATATATAAGAGCTACCTCAAGACCAATTATCTGGCGGGATTGGCGATTCAGCAAATGGGCAGCGATGCAGTGCCCCACCTGATGGACCATTTGAAGCCGATTTCTCCGTTGAGAGAAAAAGTAAACTCGCTGCTGATCAGTTCGGGACTGGACGAGCGGCGGATTCTGAGGGCCGAATACTCATGGGCAGCGGCGCATTCCATGGCATTTCTTGGGCCCGCGGCGGAATCCGCGATCCCAGAATTGTCGGAAATGCTCAAAAGGGACAAGCTTTCCGAATCGGTCGTTGCGGGGAGAGCGCTGGCCAAAATTCGCCCTGAAGGCGTCAATTGTCTGATTGAGAATTTAACAAGTGATGACGCAGGGATTCGATCGGCGGCAATATTGGGGCTCTATTCCTGTCGCTATCCACGAGCCCGGCAAGTCTCGAGTGTTTTGGATCAATTGTGCGACCCGCGATTGCGGGGCAACGCCCTGGCGGCTCTCGGGCACTTTCGCCATGAATCCAGTCAGGCGATCCCTGCGTTGATTGACGCTCTCGAGAGCGAGAAAGTCGGAAATCGAATGGTCGCCGCTCTGTCGCTTAGACTTTATGATCTTTATGAGTATGACGTGACTGCCGCGATTCCCGCGTTGGTGCGTTCGACATCTTCGACGAATCAGGCGATGCGATTCGTGGCGATTGGTGTAATCAATCACATAGATTACAGAGCGCTTGCGCAGGTGGACGAAAGCGACGTGGATGAATTCGAAAGACTCGTTGCCACTGGTCGTGATCCTTTTGTGTTATACCGCGATGATTGGTAGGGCGTCTGGCATCTCGAAGGGATGCGCGCTTGCCTGAATAATCGAAATCCCGCAGCGTCTTCAATCGAATCAAATCGACCATGAAGAAGAACTGGCAATTGGATCGAAGAACCTTTCTCAAGGGCGCCGGCGTGGCGATGGCGTTGCCCGCGCTGGAGGCGATGACGCCGAGCCTGAAGGCGGCCGGCGCGAAGGCTGCGCCCCAGCGGTTGGTGTGCGTGGGCAATCCCTACGGCATGATTCCGCAGCGCTTTTTTCCGAAGCAGGCGGGACTGGATTACGACTTGCCGATCCTGCTCAAGCCGCTTGCCAGCCATCGCAGGGACTTCACCGTTTTCTCCAATTTCGATCACGGCTATTCTGGCGGGCATCGCGTGGTGGACACTTTTCTCACCGGTGTGAAGACGATCGATTTGAAGTCCATGCCCGACGGCAATATCTCAATCGACCAACGCGCGTCGGAGCATGTGGGCGCTCGGACCCGCTTTTCGACGCTGACGCTGGGTGTGGCCGGGAGTTGCGAGATGAGCTGGACGCGATCGGGCGTGAACGTCCCGGCGATCACGAGTTCGCGCGAGGTGTTTCAGATGTTGTTTGTCGACGACACTGCGGAGGCGAAGAAACGGATCGGGCATAGCAACCAGCTTCAGGGCTCGATTCTCGATGTCGTGAGCGAACATGCGAAGGCGTTGGATCGCCGCCTGGGCAAGCGGGACAGGGAAAAGCTCGATGAGTATTACACCTCGGTGCGGGGCGTGGAAAAGAAGCTGCAAATGGCCGAACACTGGCGGCATGAGCCGAAGCCCGCCGTCAAGCTGCGCGAGCCGGAGGGGGGCGGCTTCGTTGAATCACTGGAGGATTATTACGAGTTGATGGCCCTGGCCCTGCAGACCGATTCGACGCGGGTGATTTCCCTGGAAATGCCCGAGGGCTTCAACACCTCGCAGATGGATCTTCGCAACAGCTATCACGGTTATTCCCATCACGGCAAATCGCCGCAATTGCTGGAGGGGCTAACCGTGATCGAGACTTTTCAGATGGAGAAACTGAGCGGGTTTTTGAGTCGGTTGAAGGAGCTCCGCGACGCGGATGGCAGCCGGCTCTTCGACACGACGCAGGTGTTGTTCGGCAGCGGCATCGGCAACGGCAGTTCGCACTCCAACAAGAATCTGCCGGTCCTGCTTGCCGGCGGCGGTTATCAACATCGGGGGCATGTAGTCCTGCCGGAGGCGAAGCGCGAGCGCGTCCCGCTTTGCAATCTTTACGTGACCCTGCTGCGCCGTTTTGGATTGGAGATCGATGTGTTCAATTCCAGCGGCGGCGTGTTTGACGGCCTGGGATAGAAGCGAGGCGTTGATGAATTTCAGGGATATGCTGAGTCATAGAAATTGTTTTCGGATACGCGAATCGGGTGGAGAGCTTCACTCGGGCGCGGTTCAAGATCCAGGGCGCCGAGGCAATCGACCCCGGGGAAACCCACCCCTAATCCCTCCAAGGAGGGGAACCGGATTAGCGCGGTCGTTGCCTGATGGGCAGTTCCCTTCCTGGGAGCTGTGCATTACCCATAAGTTTTCGAATCGGTCGCCTTCGAATCCCACCGGGATTCCGCCCCAAAGCCCAGGGTTGGGAGGCACAACCTACCCTGGGAACAACGTTCAAGAAGCATTTTCAACGCCGAAGGTGTTGCGCCAATCATCGGCGATTTGGGCGCAACCCCGTTGGGGTTGTTTCGAAGCGGGGCCTAGAACCCAAGGTAGGCCAGCCGCTGTCGCGGAAGGCCAACCTTGGGCTGGAGGGCATAATCCCGTTGGGATAAAGGGAAACGAGGCAGTGCCGCAAATCGCAAATTTGTGGGTAATGCACAGCTCCTCGGAGGGGTTAGGGGTGGGTTCCACTTCATTGCAAAATCGATTCCCAAAATCTGAATCGCGCCCGCTTCGCCCCACCGAGCCGATTGGTTCTTTCCGGCTTTTTACGAAATTCGCGGTCAGCGCGCTCGTCCTGATGTTGGCTCTGTCGAGCGTCTCAGCGGCCGCTCTCGATCCGGCTGGCAAATTCCTTAAAGATTACTGCGTCAAGTGTCACGGAGCCGATAAGCAAAAGGCCGATCGGCGATTCGACACTTTGAGCGGTGATTTTTCCGGGGACGAAACACTCGGGAATTGGCAGGATATTCTCGATCAACTCAATCTGGGCGAAATGCCTCCCGAGAAGTCGAAGCAGCCTTCGGCCGGCGAGCTGAAGCAGATGGTTGCCTGGGTGACTTCCGAGATTGCCAGGGCGAGGGAGGCCCATCGCGGTCGCGTCGAGGAGACGGTTTTGCGGCGACTGAATCGACGCGAGTATCGAAACACGATTCGCGATTTGTTTGGCTTCGACATGACGATGTTCGATCCGACCAAGGGCTTTCCCGAGGATGACGAGGAGGAGGGCTTCGACAACCTCGGCGAGACGCTGGTCACCTCCGAGCATCTGCTGGGACGGTATCTCGATGCGGCGGACGTCGTGATCGAGAAAGCGATCGTCGCGGAGGAGAAACCGAGAACGCGGACGTGGAAAATGAAGCCGCCGTTTGATCGGACGACCGACGCGCACTCCGGCTGGGTGACGCACGAACGACGGATGGTCCGGCGAATGAAGGAGCCCTTTCAAACCATCTTTCAGGGGACGAAGGAGCGCTTTGGCTATCGTCCGTTGGACGACATGAAGGAAGGCGTTCCGGAGGACGGCTTCTACACGGTGCGGGTGAAGGCCTGTGGGTTGCATCGCGAACATGAATACGATCGAGCGTTGATCGGGACGGATCCGGCGGAGCCGATTCGGCTGGCGTTGGTGTCAGGTTCGCAGGCTTTTGGCACGCTGCATTTGCGGCAATCGATCGAGCAGACACTGGCGGTCATTGATCTGCCCGACGGCAAACCGGAATGGCGCGAGGCGACCGTCTGGCTCGATAAGGGATTCCAGCCGCGCATGACCTACGAGAATGGACCCTACTTTTTTAAGACGCTGCCGAATCCGATTCATCGCAAATACCCGGACAAGTTTCCGATCAAGCTCAATTACGGAAACTGGTGGGATGTCTGCCAGAATATCCACACGCCGCAGTTGCGGGTTTACGAGGTCGAAGTCAAAGGGCCGATTTACGAGCAGTGGCCGCCGGCGGGGCATCGGCGGATTCTTGGAGGCAAGCCGTTTTCGGACGATCGAGCCTCCGAGGTGATCGGCGCATTCGCGACGCGGGCCTTTCGTCGGCCGGCGCGCGCGGATGAAGTCGCGTCGTTGAAAGGTTTGTATGATGCGCGACGGAAGCTGGGAGAGGAGCCGATCGCGGCTTTGAAGGCATCGCTGAAAGCGACGCTCTGTTCGCCTTCGTTTTTGTATTTGGAAGGTTCGGGCGTCGGTGGGGCGGTTTCTGGTTCGTCCGCGGACGGAGGAGTTAACGGAATAAATTCCGTTCTACATAATTACGCGCTGGCCTCGCGGCTGTCGTATTTCCTGTGGTCATCGATGCCGGATGAAACGTTGCTGCAGTTGGCGGCGACAGGAGATCTGGCGAAGCTAGAGACCTTGCGCCAACAGACGCGGCGGATGCTCGCCGATCCGAGGGCGACGGCGTTTTCTGCGAATTTTACCGACCGGTGGTTGAAGCTCTACAAGCTCGGCGAGATGCCGCCTGACAGCCGCTATTTCAAATCCTACTACGTCGGCAATCTGGAGACCGCAATGGCGGAGGAGACGCATCGCTACTTTCAGCATTTGCTTGATGGCAATCTCGATATCGGGCTGCTGCTGGACTCGGACTTCACGTTTGTGAATCGACCGCTGGCCCGGCATTACGGGATCGACACCAGCGCGTTCGATAAGGGCGGCGCGCATGATCGGGATTTTATCAAAGTGGCTTTGCGGGACAGGAAACGGGGCGGCTTGCTCGGGCACGCCAGCGTGCTGACCGTGACCGCGAACGGGATCGACACCTCGCCGGTGATTCGCGGCGTCTGGACTTTGGAGAATATTCTAGGTCAGCCGCCTTCGCCGCCGCCGCCGGACGTGGAGCCTTTGGAGCCGGATATTCGCGGGGCGAAGTCGATTCGGGACCAGTTGAAGAAGCACCGCGAGAATCCGACCTGTTTTGAGTGTCACCGGAAGATCGATCCGCTGGGCTTTGCGCTGGAGGAGTTTGACGCGATCGGCGGCAAGCGGCGCGGTTATGGCAGCCGGAAAACTCCGATCGACACCTCGGGGGTCATGCCCGATGGACGGAAGTTCAAGGATGTCGCGGAGCTGAAGAAAATTCTACTGAGCCGGAAGCCGCAATTTGCCCGCAATCTCACCGAGAAGCTGCTCACCTACGCGACCGGGCGCCGGATGAACGTGCATGATCGGCCGCACATCGATCGCGTCGTCGAGCGGCTTGAACGGGACAAGCTGGGTCTGCGCGATCTGGTGTTGTTGGTCGTCGAGAGCGACTCGTTTCTCGCGAAGTAAAATGGTCTCGTCTGACGTGGCGCGGATGTTTGTCGGCGTCAACGCGGGGTTTGTGCGGGCCATGTGCTTCGCGGTTTTTGACTGGGACGGCCTGCCGGAGGGATTGATTTCGCCGATCCGGATTCATGGCGAAGCCGATCTTGTGGTCCCGCTGCCGGAGCGCGTGGACAAGGCGCTGGACGGCGGGCATCTGATCTCCATGACCCACGCGCGCGAATGTGTCGGCTGGCTGATCGAGCGAAAATTGGTGACCCAATAGGAAATCCCTCCGGCTCTGCTGGAGAGACTTTCGGAGTTTGACCAGTGCGGCAGTCACTCGTTGTTGTTTCTTTCCGGGGAGCGCGCGCGCCTCGCGTGCTTTCATTGGCGCCCCGCCGATGAGCCTGGGCGCGCAGCGCGGGTCGGTTTCAGGAGAATCCGGCGGGGGCGCCGAATCCGACACGCGTGGCGCGTGCGCTCCCCAGAAGATGTCGACAGGGACTGGATAGTCCGATGGACGCGATAACGGTGGATTGAGGCGGGCTGCCGCGATCAGACCGGGTCGGAGACGCCCCGCATGGGGCGGACGTCGATGGCTTCCATTCCGGCGGCGCGAATGGCCTGCATTCCGAGATTGGTGTCTTCGTAGGCGCGGCACTGCTCCGGCGCGATCCCGATTCGGCGGGCGGCTTCGAGGAAGATATCCGGGGCGGGCTTCTGATTGACGATGTCCTCGTTGGTGACGAGCGCGTCGAAATAGCGGGCGATATCCAGGCTGTCGAGGACCTGGGTCACGACGTAGCGGGAGC